>CAZCJI010000135.1:0-7831 GCA_964498625.1 uncultured Rhizobium sp. | reverse complement strand
AATTCGTAACGCCGTAGGACTATTCGGCGCTTTATGTGCAGTTCGCGCAGGCGCTGCACGCCGTGGACTCCACGCTTCAGCTCGGCGGCCCGGTGTTCGAGGACAATCCCCGTGACCTGAAAGCGTGGGCGCTGCAGAAGCACGGCGAGACGTCCTGGACCAAAAGATTTCTTGCCTATTTGACATCGCACGGGCGCCTCGACGATTTGAGCTTTTTTTCCTTCGAGCACTATCCGTTCGGCAGTTGTGGCAACAAAACGAACGAAGCCAATCTCCTGCGCGAACCGGATCTGATCTCGCACATCGTTTCGGTTTGGCGTAACGACGGTTTGCCTGCCGCTTTGCCGATGTTCGTCACGGAAACCAACTACTCGCAGAACGAGACTGACGCGCCGCAAGAAGTCACCGGCGCTCTCTGGTACGCCGAAATGATGGGCTCGCTGCTTTCCGCTAAGGCGAACGGCGCATTTTTCTATGAATATGAGCCGATTCCGCTCAGTCCCTCAGATCCGTGCCCAGGTTGGGGCACTTACGGAGTCCTGCAAGGCGATCGTAACTACAAGGCGCAAGCGCCGCTATCGCAGTATTTTGGCGCGCAGATGGTGACACAGAGTTGGGCCGTTCCGGGGGACGGCATCCATGTTCTGTATCCCGCATCTATCGCCGGCAACGATTCCTGGATCGTTGCCTATCCGCTCGTAAGGCCAGACGGTCTGTGGTCGCTGCTTTTGGTCAATCGCGATTTCGAAAGCGCGCACGACGTAAACGTGCAGTTTGACACCGCGTCGGGAACCGCGTGGTTCTCGGGTGGTGTGACCCAAACCCAATTCGGGCCCGAACAATATGGTTGGATCGAGAGCGGGCGTCAGAGCCATCCCGATCCCGACGGTCCGCAGACGATCACGACTGTTTCCGGCGGCATGGGCACGACGTACGCGCTCCCGGCAGAAAGCGTGACTGTGCTGACAGGCGCTATCAGTGTACACTAGGTTAAGCCGCTTATCGGCGATACTGCAGCCCGTCGCGCACCGAATTGCCGTTCGTTGTGGGCAATTTGATTCAATACCGCGGCGACTTCAGCGTTGCTGCCATACCTGAAAAATCCGATCTCACAATGACTTGGGTATTTGCGTTTCCGTGCAATCGGCGTCCAATGGCGGGGCTTTGTGCAGCAGAAAAGGTCTCGCGTGCATGAAAGCGTCCACGTGAACCATCGAGGGATCACATGAAATTCCTTGCCCTTGGAGTAGCTTTGATTGCAGCTGCGCTTATCACCTCCGCAGAAGCCCAACAGTTCACAATTGTCGATCCACCGGGCGCAGGTAAAAAATCGGGCACCGGCTCGCTGGTGTTGGGCATCAATGCGGTCGGCACGGTCGTGGGATACTATCTCGACAAAAAATCGAACTATCACGCGTTCGTGCGCGCGCCGGACGGAACCTATAACACTTTCCGGGTGGATGACTCCGATACGGAACTCCAAGCGATCAATTCCGTGGGCGCTGTTGCGGGGAGCACGTTCGACATCAACACCATCACATCGCTGGCTTTCATTCTCAACGCCAAAGGCAAGATCACGACCTTCGACCCGAGACATTCCAACATCGTTTATACGAACGCGATCAACAATAGCAACGCCATCGCCGGCACCTTCTATAACCCTAGCATTAAACCGATTGCGTTCATTTGGCGAAAGAAAGCGAAGCTCGTGACGTTTCAGGCACCGGGCGCGTTCGGTACCGAGGCATCCAGCATCAACGATTCCAACACCATCGCGGGCACCTGGTTCAGCCGCAAGAATATCGCGAGTGGCTATTTGCTGGGCGAAGACGGGACATTTACCTCCTTCGCCGCGCCGGGCGGTGGCACATTCGGCGCGGATGGCACCTACGTTGATGGCATCAATGCGGCTGGTTTTGTCTGCGGGTCGGTGGTCAACACCGGCGGCGCGAATCCGGCCTTTTTGCGCGATGCCGACGGCACAATCTCGGAGTTCAACGCACCCGATGCGGGCTTTGGCGGCACGACCGCCTATGCGATCAACACGGCTGGCGAGATTGCTGGCGCCTACCTCGACGACCAATTTGTGGCGCATGGATTCACGCGCGACGCCGACGGAACGATCACCGAATTCGATCCGCCAGGGTCGGTCATGACCGAGGCCATCAGCATCAACGACAACGGCGTCGTAGCGGGATATTTCAACGACAAGAAAGGCGTTTCGCATGGCTTCTTGAGAACGCCATGAAGGGAATCGAATTCGGCTGCCTCGCCTTATGTCTTTTGGGGCCAAGGGCGGCAGTTTGTCCTATGAATTTCCGGCCGTCGGCCGGGCTTGTTCGTCAAATGGCGGTGCCTCTCTCAACAAAAATGCATATGAACCGGATACGCGCATTCCTCAACCGGTGGGATTTGCCGACGGCGAGACTGTCATAGGAAGCATCGCGCGTTCCCTGCGCATGTCGTATCTAGAGATGACGCTAACGCCGAGCCAACGATAATTGCTAACTATAAGTAGTAAGGCAAGGTTGGGCTCGCGAGCGTCGGCGACTGAGATTATGGGCGTACCCATTCGCCCGCTTTTGTCGCTGCCTACGCCGGTCGGGACGAGATTGCCGTAGACCCTTGTGCTCGTCGTTCATGCCATTGTTGATGCTCGGAGAAAGACAAAACACGGCACCGAAAGGGTCCACGATCAGCCGATGCAATTCCCCCCAGGCACGGTGAGCGGGAGGGACGCTAACTGGCTCCTCAGTGAGATCACGCGGCGACATTTCGGGCGATCAGGTGACGCACTATTGCGCCTGAGACAGAGATCTTGAGCATTCAGAAGAGTGGTCGCAGACCTCACAGCAACGAACCGATATACAGGCATCAAAAATATCTGGTGAGCTTCGCAAGGACAATCCCAGATTGCGGCAAACTCCCGAAATCGGATCGGCGCCCACCACAATAGACATCGACGAGCGCGCCGACCGTCCATTGCCGCGAAAGATAATAATCCGCAGTGAATTGCGCGACGTCCGAGCCGTCGTGCAGATCGGAGTCGACAAACCCGGTTAGTGTCAAATCCCGTATGAGCGCGTTCCGCCAGTCAGCGCGGAGGAAAAGGCTATTTCGCGCCATTGGTTCTTGTTGATCGGCGGTATAGCCGCGAATGAACCACAGTTCACCCGGCAGCAACGGATCGGCGCTGCCTTTCGTCGCGTCAAACCAGTCGCGCCATTCGACAGATGAAAACCCTGCCTGATGATAGTCGTACTCAAGATCAAAATTGACCCCGATCTTGGTGGAATAGGACACGCCCATTGCGAGATCGTTTGCAAAGCCGCGCACGTTGCTTACGGGGATAGGAGAGGAGGGCGGCAGGACACCGGTACGGATCCCATCCGTGAAAGCATCGTCCGCAAGGTCAGCCCGATTTCCGCCGGACCATTCCAGATAACCTACTATAGTGTGGCCGAATCCTTTGGTGACGTTTAGACCGAGACGCGGGCGCTCTCCTTCATCATAGAAAAGGAATTCCGGATTGAAGTCTTCGAACACATCGACGCTTGTTTTGACTATCACGCGCGCGCGGGCATTGGTTCGATCTAACATCGGATCGAAACTTGGCAGATTCGTATTTAGATAGGGCGCGCTAAGGCTCGCTAGCTTCGGCGCAAAAGCAAACGTTAGTGAACCAGCAGACCAAACGGCCTGTGCTAGCAACATTGCGCTACCCAGCCGATCTTCCCGCAAGACAGTAGGATCGGCGGAAGTGGGCTCTACCACCGCACGCGTCTTGAAATAATCAGTGGGATTGAAACCCTCGGCGACGCCGCTTTTGAGATTGATGCGCCCGAGTTCGAGGAAGAAGCCGCTTCCGCTCTGCCAGGTGAGATAGGCCTCGCGAAGATCGCTGCGGATGTCTTCGTGGTTGGGGAAAGGAATGCCGCTTTCCGAGCGCAGATTAAGTCGGCCGCTATAAGCGAAACCCAGATCATCGCTGAGTTCCCAATTGAATCGCGCATCGAGAAACAAACGCGCTTCCCATCGAGGCGGGGCCGGAGGTGGTAGGGGAACGATGAGGTTGTCGCGTAACGCGCTTAAACTCAGATCGCTCTGGACATAAAGATTGCTGGTGACAGAGGATGATACATCCGGTTGCTGTTCCGCAGCCGGCGGAAGCCGATCAAGATCAGGATCAGCGCACACTATGCTGTCGCACGCGATCAAGCTCAACGCTGCTATCGCGACGATGCGCATCAATTGAACTTCAGATGCGGTAGGTAGTCGCGGTTGAACCAGGCATCCGGAATGTTCTGAAGGTGTGGTTCGCCGAGATCTACGGTCGTGACCGAAGCGGAATCCACCGCATCGACGATGACTGCCTGTGCAGGCGACATCCGATCGTCGCGCTTCGCATAGTTCCGATAGTACAAAACTTTCAGCAACCCACCGCTATCGGCATAGAACTTCGCCTTGATCGGGTACTCCGTGCTTTGCTCGACCCAGTATTCCACGCGGTTGTAGGTCGCAGCGTCACTGGCCGCCTTAAGCTCCAGATGCCAGCAGGCGCGCTGCTGTTTGGATGCGTCCTGGATAGTCTCGCTGCTAAGGATCGTGGGGGTATAATCGACCGCGAGGTTCTCGGTGAGCACGTCACCGGCGGATGCCTGGCCGCTCAGCTTCTCTTGCGGAGAAATTCGCACGCTTTGGTGGGATGCAGGATCGTAGAACCAGAGATTGCTGCCGTTGAGCAACAGTATCTTTCCGGCATCGCGCGGCGGCTCGACATAGAGCATAACATCGCGGAACTGTCCGGTCGAAGGGTCGAGCTTGGAAAAAACGGTATAGACGTTCTTGCCGACAGCCTGCCCGGATTTGTAGTCGATGACCGTGGCGGTGACGCGAAAGGGGCGATCCGGATTACGCACCTTGTCCGCGCCGGCGACGATGTCGCGGGCGTTTTCCCCCTGCGCGGCAGTTGCAAACAGGGCGAGCGCGAGGAGAAGAAGGCGCGGTGTACTAAACATGGCGCAGCGCATCCACAATGGGCAGCCGCGCAGCTCGATTGGCGGGAATAAGTGCCGCGACGGTCGCGACGAGGATGAGGATGCTCCAGACCGCAATGACAATGTCGATGGCGCCGAGCATATAAAGCTTCAACGGAATGGCATGTGCATCCCCAGGCGGTGTCCAGGTCAATCCGGAATTGTTGATCATTGCAGCGGCCGCGAAAGCCATGGCCACGCCCAACGATGCTCCCAACATGCCCAGTATACTTCCTTCCAGCAGAAATTGTGTACGGATGCGGCCCCGACGAACGCCCAAGGCTCGCGTTGTTCCGATCTCGTCGATCCGCTCCATCACGCTCATGCCCATGGTGTTCGAGACCGTGAACAGCACCACGACGCCGATGAGCACTGCGATAAAAGTGAACATCGACCGAAAGAAGTTCAGCGTCTGGCCATAATAGGTGTTGATCTCGTGATAATCGCGCACTTCGAGATTGAGATGCCTTGCGGCGAACAGTGTCTCAAGACGCCTGCGCACGACAGAAATATCCTCGGTACGATGAAGCTGGAGGATGATACCGGTCACTTTGTGCTCGCTGCGCCCGTAAACAAGCTGCTGCGCTAGCGCCAGGTTCATCACCACATAGCCATCGTCCATTTCTTTCGCGCCCTGTTTCTCGACGCGGCCGATTTGCAGAGCAACAATGTTGGGCGCGCCGCCGGAGGTTGCGGCGATGAGGTCGATGCGCGACGCTTTGGCTTGCGCGGGGGCCGGTTCGGCGAGTGCCGAAAAATCCTGCGGCGCCTGAGACGTGGCATTACCATTGTCGCGCGTCGGCGTGGTCTTCGGCGGCTTTGGGCAATCCAAAAGGCGCAATTGCTCGCACAGCCCCAGATAGCGCGCGAAGCCGAAGCCAATCACGCCGCGGGATGGATCCTCGTCCAACCCCGTTTTCTCGAGCGCTTCGCCGATGCCGTATTCGTTCCAACGCTGCATACGCGCTTGATCGTCGGGTACAAAGCCAGTGGCAAAGAACGTTCGCGATCCGCTGTTGGTGGGATTTTCGGCGATGCCGCCCAGGAACTGGACTGGCGTCACCACTGTCGTCATGGGCGCGAGAACGTGGTCGCTTATTATGAGTCGCACACCGGCAGCGTAGACGACGATACCCCAGATCGCCGGATCGCCCGAGCCGAAATCGAAATAGCCCTTGCTGAACACAGTGAGGTGACCGCCGCGCTCCACAGTTGTCGTCTGAAGGATGTAGACGTCGTACAGCGCATAAGCGGTGAAGACGAGTATCGCCGCCATGCCCACGGCGATGGTCAGCATGGTGGTGAACGTACGACGGGCGTTGCGGAAGATGCTGCGGAGTGCGATTTTGAACATCATAGCGCGACCTCGTCCACCAATGTGCCGTCTCGCATCGTCACGGTCATGTCGGCCTGCGCGATGAGATGCGGATCGTGGGTGGCGAAGATGAAAGTCGTCTTCGAGTCCGCCTGCATTTTGCGCATGAGCTCGACGACGCCGGCACCGGTTTCGGAATCGAGATTGGCTGTGGGTTCGTCCGCCAGAACGATCATGGGATTTTTCACGAGCGCGCGGGCGATGGCGACGCGCTGCTTTTGCCCCCCGCTCAGCTGGTTAGGACGCTGGTTCCTTTGCGTTGTGAGGCCTACGGCTTCCAGCATCGCGAGCGTTGCCCGTCGGCGCTCCGTGGCCGGAACGCCCGTCAAGAGAAGGGGATATTCGACGTTTTCGAAAGCGGTGAGTACCGGAACGAGGCTAAAGTTCTGAAAAATGAAGCCAATAGTGTGCGCTCGAAAGTCCGACAGCACGTTGTCGCCAAGCTTTGCGACGTCCTGTGCGGCGATCTCCACCGTGCCAGAAGTAGGTTTGTCGATGCAGCCGATAAGGTTGAGCAGGGTCGTCTTGCCGCTACCCGATGGCGCCACCACCATTGTGAAGCGCTCTGCCGGGATGCCGAGTGATATCCCCCTTAAGGCGCGAACTGTGGTCTTCCCCAAAGGTCAATGTGACCAGCACGGCCACCGGGACGAGAGTGGCGATTATCCACGCGACGTTTTCTAATACTTCGGCCTAGCGCGCCGCCAATCAGACGATCAATTCCTGCGCACTTAGTAAAGCAGCAATTAGAACGCGGTCTGCTGCGAGGGCGTTGGCGTTGATGTTATTGGGCATCGGTAGAGGCGGGTTTTCCTTTAGATTTTTTGTTGATGCCACTCCGAATCTTCTCGGCCTGATTCAGTTCAATTTGAATTGCGAGTGCAGTCTTTAAAGCGAATGTCTTGATTGCCTGTGTATCACCGTATTCAACGTAGACTCGCATCAAGTCTAGAGCTTGCCTGTTTGCGGCTACCTGCTGAGCGATATATTGGGTATCGAAATTCATATCCTTTGCGCTACGCAGGTTGGCGATCATTCTGAGATGACCATCGTCGAGGTGCAGTAACGGGGTAATGTCTGGAGGCGTGCTTGCCAGCGCAAATTTGAGCTTGTTCGTCGTGTCGATATGAGCTGCTACCATCCTAGCGGCAAAGTCCTTTACCGCCGCGGTCTGGCTGCGCTTCTGCGCGACTTTACCGGCTTGGACTTGATACATGTCGCCGATTTCCGATACAGCAGCAAAACCTTTAGTTATGGGCGTCATTTTGGTAGACACGACTTCAGCGCTATGACCGATGCGATTCTCCGAGCTGCTGATCTTGTCGCCGGCGGAAGCCCCTAGGCAGAGGCTCATAAGGAGCATTAGCGAAAGTGCGGGTAAGCTAGGCCAAGAACATCTCATGGCAATCTCAGAGTTAGG
>CAZCJI010000134.1:0-7833 GCA_964498625.1 uncultured Rhizobium sp. | reverse complement strand
CTTCAGTTCCGGCGCATTGATCTGGATGCGGCGGGGCTTCTTCTCTTCCGGAACGAGGCGCTCCAGATCGACGTGAAGCAGTCCGTTTTCGAGCTTCGCGCCCTTCACCTCGACATGCTCGGCAAGCTGGAAGCGGCGCTCGAACGCACGCCCTGCGATGCCGTGATGGAGATAGGACTGCTTTTCGGTATCGTCACGCTTGCCGGTTACCGACAATACGCCGTCGCGGACCTCGACGTTCAGATCCTTGTCACCGAAGCCGGCGACCGCAACCGTGATGCGATAGGTGTTATCGGCTGTACGCTCGATGTTGTACGGGGGATAGCCCTGGCTGGAATCCGCGACCTGATCGAGCATGTCGAACATACGGTCGAAGCCGACGGTCGAGCGGAACAGCGGGGAAAAATCAAAACTACGCATGGTCAAACCTCCTGAAAGCGTCTGGTTGAGACCCTTCCCGATCCCGGGCAAAGGCCGTTTTCTGTTTCCGGTCGCCATTTGGCCGCCCGGACAAGTCTCAGATGGGGAGCAGGTTTTTGTGTTTCAAGGCCTCGGAACAGGCCCGATCAGCTGAAATTAGGGCTGCTCGATCGCGAGCCCCTCGGCCTTGAGCCGGTCGAGGATTCCGTCCTTTTTCAGGAGGGCGCCGAAAGAGACCAGCATCACCGTCTTGCCGGGCTTGGTGAGAGCGGCATCGACGGCCGCAACGGAATCGTGGACCGCGCGCTGGAACAGAACCGAGACGCCCGGCACCGCCTCGATGCAGCTTTGAAACCGCTGCTCCGACCAGTTTGCCTTGAGCGCGTCGAGATCGCCGACAGCCCATGCTTCCGCGGCAGCCTTTGCATGCGCCGCAATGTCGTCGAGATCATCGAGCGCATCCTTCACGCAGGCCTCATTCGCGGCCGGGGACATCTGCGGCAGCGCTTTGAGCATGGGAAGCGCTTCGTAATCGGCGACGGGCTTTGTCTTGACGTCAAGGCGCCGCGCGATTCTTTCGATGCTGCTGGAGGGCTCTTTGCCGGTCAGTCCTTCGGCATCGATCACATCGCCCTCCAGACGCAGGAGAGCCAGCGGTGGGCGCAGCGAGGAATAGCGATCGGCGCCGTGACCGCTTTTGGGGAGCGCGGCGAGGTATCGCTTGCGCAGCGGCTCGGGCAGGGTCGTTTCCACCGTCGTGCCGTCAGGCAGATACACATCGCCCGAATGCCAGGCGAGATACCAGAGCCCCTCCACCAAACCGACGGAGGCCCTCGCATTCAACAGCAATTGGCGCGCACCGGTCAGCGCATCGGTCACGCCATCCTGGTTCCACGCAAGATCTTTCGGTACCGGCCCCACGAAGCCGATCAGCACGACGGATGAATCGCCCTTGGTCACGCGCCACATCACGGGACCGGGCTTGCGCGCGGTGACGACCACGGTCTCGATGTTCGACCAGTCCGATGGCGGCGTGGGCGTGTCCGCGCGTGCAAGGCCGCAAACCAGCACGATCAGCAGGAACAGAACGATCCGGACTACCACCATTTCAGGTGACTAAACCCTGCGAACCACAACAATCCCATGACGCCGTAGGTGATGCCATCGACTTGCCAGGGCCTGAGCTGGATGCCGGTGACGTTCTTGATGAGCGTCATCAGCCAAGCACCCTCTTCCACGTTCTGCTCCGAGCGCCAGGTGCCGTAGCGGATGTAGGATTCGATGTTGTTCAGGATGCAGGAGTTCTTGTTGAACTGCCAGCCAAGAACCACCAGCGGCAGGAATGCGAGATAGACATAGAGTACTGCGGGCACAGGGACCGCCCAGCCGCCGACGATGAAAATCAGCACCGCAAAATGGAGATAGAAACAGAGGTTGCCGAGTGCGTCGCGCTTCTCCACCGGCGACGGCGCCGTCGTGGCCAATGCGGGGATGTCGTCGTCCTGTGACAGACTCATGGCGCTCCCTTCCTGTCCGCGACCTTAGCAGGGTCGCCGTCCCGCTCCTACGACTATGACAGTATCATGAAGCCCGTTGGTTCCGCCTCCGGAGCCCGATATAAGAAGCACCACAACAACACGGGAAGGAATCGCCATGGCCTCGCCGCAAATCCAGCAGATCGTCGACCAGATGGGCCCCGCCATCGGCGAGAATTCGGGCCTTGGCGGGACACTCAAATTCGATTTCGGTGCGGACGGTTCGGTGCTGATCGACGGCAAGTCCACGCCCAATACGGTGGCGGACGGCGAAGGCAAGAGCGCTGACTGCACGCTTTCGGTCAGCCTCGCGGACTTCGAAAAGATGGTCAAAGGCGAGCTCGACGGCACGTCCGCGTTCATGCAGGGCAAGCTGCGCGTCGCCGGCGACATGGGCCTTGCGATGAAGCTCGGCCCGATCCTGCAAAAGGCGCGCGGCTGATTTCTTTCGATCCTCGATACTTCGGCGCGCACGATGGCGTGCGCTTGCGCGCGGGCCTGTTCGAGGCGAAGCCCGCCACACGCGGCGTGTGCGTGCTGCTGCACGGGCAGACCGAGTTCATCGAGAAATACGCGGAAGTCATCGGCGAACTGAACGCGCGCGGTTACACCGTCGCGACCTTCGACTGGCGCGGACAGGGCGGATCTGAGCGCCCGCTCGCCGATCCGCTCAAATCCTATGTGAAGGACTTCGCGCAGTTCGACGACGATCTCGCGAGTTTTCTCGAGCAGATCGTCACGCCGATCGGCGGCGCACCGCCGATCGCACTGGCGCATTCGATGGGCGCGCATATCCTTCTTCGCACCTTGCACGATAAGCCGTCGGCGTTTCGCGCAGCGGCGCTTTCGGCGCCGATGATCGCGGTGTCGGCGCGCGGTTATCCCGCCTGGCTCGCGCACGTGGTGACACAGCTTTACGACGGCTTCGGGCAAGGCGGCGGATTCGCGTGGGGGATGGCGGCGCGCGACCCGTTCAACATCACGTTCGATACGCAGCTCGTCACCTCGGATCGCACCCGGTTTCAGGCGACGCAGGACTTTCTGAAAGGCCATCCCGATCTGCGCCTCGCCGGCCCGACCTGGGGCTGGTTGGAAGCGGCGTACGCATCGATGGCGCGCGTGAGTGCGCCGGGTTTTGCCGAAGCGATCCCGATGCCGGTTTTGATCGCGGGGCCGGGCCGGGACCGTATCTGCCTCACATCCGCGACAAAGGCTTTCACGGAGCGCCTGCCGAAGGGCGAATATCTCGATCTTCCCGACAGCGAGCACGAGATCCTGATGGAAAACGATTCCATCCGCGCGCGGTTCTGGACCGCGTTCGACGCATTCACCGCGAAGCTCTAAAAACAAAAGGCGGATATCGACAGCGCTGGCCTAGCGCACGATCCGCCTTGAGCGTCGAAGCTACGGCAGGCGGGCAACATCCGTTTCGAGGCGGATCAGACACGCACCTTTGCTTGTCCCTCCGGCTCCGCTGGCCGGAACGACACCGCTGTGCCGCTCGAGACGGTATAGATGTCCTTCCAGTTCGCACGTCTGCGCGCGAGCGCGCATCTTCTGCCCTGTATGTCTCTCGCGATGATCGGATGGCGGGCCTTAAGGCCGCGCGATCCGGAAAACCAGGCTGAGCATGGCTTCTCCTTCTCTACACAGGGCAGAAATGGGAATGCCGATAATAGGTTTCAAGTCCTATAGAGGGATTTATTTCTGACAATTTGTCAGAAAAACCTCAAGACACCTCAAATGTTGTCAGGGCCCGCTAACCGGGTGGCCCGGTCAAGCCGGGCCATGACAATTTTTATTAGCCAGCCCCGTTTTCCCTCAACCGGCTATCAATTGTCGAAGCGACAGCTTCAGCTTCGAGACGCGAGCCATAGCGATGTCCGATCCAGACGATGTTGTCATCGTCCGGCCCCTTCATACTGATCTTGGCGCTGTCCAGACTGTCAAAGCCCACCGTGAAGATCGTGCGCGTCTCGAAAAATTTCGCGCCGATGAAAAGAACGATACCGAGAAACATGCCTTCGTCAGCGACCTGGCGCAGGTCATAGCTCCATGTTCCGAGCATGCTCAGCAGGCCGGCGTTGTGCAGATCGCCCATGCCGTATTTTATGCTCAGAGGGCCTTTGAAAACGCCGTCTGCCAGTCCCAAAAATACTGCGACGATCGTCGCCCATATCGTCAGCGACAGTCCGCGCTCGCTCCACTTTTCTTTCTTGTCTAATACAAATGCCATTTTTCTCTCCCCTGAGTCCGAAAAGGCTAGTCAACTCATAGGCGTTCCGCCATCAATTTCCCGCCAACAGCTTCAACACCGCGTCGTGCACGCTCGCATCGCCGCTGGCGACGCACTGACCGCCAGCGCCTGGGTCGCCGCCCTGCCAGTCGGTGATGATGCCGCCCGCGCCTTCGATCACGGGGATCAACGCCGCGACATCCCAGCGCTTGAACGTCGACTCCACGATCACGTCGCAGAAACCCATCGCGAGCAGGCCGAAGATGTAGCAGTCGCCGCCGAAGCGGCTCATCTTCACCGCGTTCGACACACGGCGGAACGCGGCGCGCTCCTCCGCGCCGAAATACGCGTACGGATGCGTGCAGCACAGGATCGCGTCCGCGACGCGCGCGCACGGCCGGACATGCAATTCCTCCTCGATCCCGCGCGCCACGAAATGCGTCCTGCCGTTCGCACCGACAAAGCGCTCGCCGAGCACCGGCTGGTCGATGATGCCGAGCGTGGCGCGCCCGTCCTTCTCCAGCGCGATGAGAGAGCCCCATTCGTGCCGCCCGTTGATAAAAGCGCGCGTGCCGTCCACGGGATCGAGCACCCAGCGAAGGCCGCTGGTGCCCGGCTTCTCGCCGTATTCCTCGCCCAGGATCGCGTCCTCGGGCCGTTCGCGCTCGATCATCGCGCGGATCGCGCGCTCGGCGCCCTTGTCGGCTTCCGTCACGGGATCGAAGACCGCGCCCGACGCCGCGCCCTTGTCGTCGATGTCGATGCGGCGGCGGAAATAGGGGCGGATCACCTCCCCAGCCGTGTCGGCAAGGCGGTGCGCGAAGGCGATTGTCGCGGCGTCGATGGTCATTTTTCAAAGCTCCCCCTCGCCCCCACGCAGTGGGGGAGAGGGTCGGCGTGAGGGGGCGGCAAATACAGAATTCAATCGGACTGCCCCTCACCCTACCCTCTCCCCCTAAAAGGGGGAGAGAGAAAAACTATGTATAGTGAGAACATCGCTATCGAGGAGGCATCATGAAATCCGTCGTCGTCACAGGGTCGTCCACCGGCATCGGCTGGGGCGCCACAAAAATTCTGATCCAGAACGGCTTTCGCGTCTTCGGCAGCGTGCGCAAGGACGCCGACGGCGAGCGCCTTCAGAAAGAATTCGGCGCGAACTTCGTGCCGCTGAAATTCGATGTCACCGATGCGGCGGCGGTGAACGCGGCGGCTGAGCAGGTATCGGCGGCGCTCGGCGGCGAGACGCTGGCCGGTCTGGTCAACAATGCCGGCATCGCGGTGGCGGGGCCCCTGCTCTATCTCAAGATCGACGAGCTACGCCATCAGCTTGAAGTGAACGTCACCGGGCAGGTGATCGTGACACAGGCGTTCGCGCCGCTCCTCGGCGCGGATCGTTCACGCAAGGGCGGTCCGGGCAGGATCGTGATGATCTCTTCAGTGGGCGGAAAAAACGCGAACCCGTTCATGGGGCCGTACTGCGCATCGAAATTCGCCATGGAGGGTCTGTCGGAATCTTTGCGCCGCGAGCTTTTGATGTTCGGCATCGACGTGATCGTCGTGGCGCCCGGCGCGGTGGCCACGCCGATCTGGGACAAGGCAGAGGAAGTCGACGTCACCCAATACGCCAACACGCCCTATCTCGAACCGCTCAAGAAGATCCGCGCCTACATGCTCGACCGCGGGCCGAAGGGCCTGAAGCCGGAGAAGCTCGGCCAGGCGATCTACCACGCGCTCACCACGCCCCGCCCGAAGGTGCGCTACACGGTGACGCCGGATCGGTTCGCGGAGATCATGCAGGCCGTCCTGCCGAAACGCACAATGGACAAACTCATCGGCGGCCAGCTCGGCCTCACACAGAAATAGGATCGCGATGTCAGACGGATTCACTTTGGACCGCTTCGCGGCGGCGCGCACGGCGTTCGACGCCAATCTCGCCAGCGGCGCCGATGTCGGCGCCTCGTTCTGCGCCACGCACAATGGCGAGATCGTCGCCGATCTGTGGGGCGGCTATGCCGATGGCGGGAAAACGCGACCGTGGCTGAAGGACACGATCGTCAACGTCTATTCGACGACCAAGACGATGACGGCCTTGACCGCGCTGTTGCTCGCCGATCGCGGCGCGCTCGATTTCGACAAGCCGGTCGCGCATTACTGGCCGGAATTCGCGGCCAGCGGAAAGGCGGACGTGAAAGTCAGCCATCTGATGAGCCACTCCGCCGGGCTTTCCGGTTGGAAGGAAAAGATCACCTATGACGATCTCTACGATTGGGAAAAGGCGACCTCGCTGCTCGCGGCGCAAGCGCCCTATTGGGAGCCCGGCACCGCGCCCGGCTATCATGCGCTGACGCAGGGCTATCTCGTCGGCGAAGTCATCCGCCGCATCGCGGGCAAGACCGTGGGCACGGTTTTCCGCGAGGAGATCGCCGGACCGCTCGGCGCCGATTTCCATATCGGATTGCCCGCGTCGGAGGATTCGCGTGTCGCCGATCTGATCCCGATCCCGCCGGGCGCGACGATGCAGGACGCCGCGCGGACCGAGCTTCAGAAGAACATGGCGCTCAATCCGGGCGTCGATGTCGGCGCAACGCGCACGCGCGCGTGGCGCGGCGCAGAGATTCCGGCGGCCGGCGGTACGGGCAATGCGCGCTCCGTCGCAACGATTCACGCGATCCTCGCCAATGGCGGCGTGGCGAACGGCAAGCGTTTTCTCTCGGAGGCCGGTTGCCGCAAGGCGCTGGAGCCGCAGATCGAAGGCACCGATCTCATCCTCGGCCAGCCCGTGAAATACGGCATGGGCTTTGGGCTTCCGAGCCCGATGGTGCCGCTGCCCAATCCCAACACGATCTTCTGGGGCGGTTATGGCGGCTCGCTCGTCATCATCGACATGGATGCGCGCGCGACCATTGCCTACGCGATGAATCGCATGGAAGGCACGACGACCGGCGACATGCGCGCGCTCGGCCTCGCCATGGCCGTGTGGCAGGGACTGGCGGGGAATTGAGATCGCTTCAGCGGTAGGGAGGCCCGTCATGCAGGGATCGAGAATGATCTTCGCCGCAACGTTTCTTGCGGCGTTCGTATCTGCCGCATCGGCCGCCACGCTTCTGCCGCTCGACCCTTCGGTGCGCGCCGAACGCGTGCGTTACGAGAAGCTGCACATCAACGAGCGCTTCGGCGTTCCGTTCCGTCCGTTCGCATCCGCCTGCAATGACGTGAAGCCAGGCGTGGCGAACTGCACGCTGAAGATCGTCACCGACGAACGCGGTGAGCCCCGCGCATTCCATGCCAGTGCTATTGCGGGCTTTACACCTCTACAACTCGCCAAAGCCTACAATCTGCCTGCGGTCGCAGGGGGACTTCCAATCATCGCGGTCGTGGCCGCGTTCGGCGACCCGAACGTCGCGAGCGATCTGAAGATTTACAGCAGGCAATTCGGTCTGACCCTCCTGCCGAATTGCCATGGTCCGGTCGCGCAATCGGGTGTGCCATGCCTGCAGGCGGTGAACGGAAATGGCGGGAAGAAACTTCCCTCGGGCACGAGCTGGGCGGCGGTGTATGCGCTTGATGCCGAACTCGCACATGGCCTCTGCCCCAATTGCAGTCTTCTTCTTGTCGAGGCGAAATCGAATGCGCAGAAGAATC
>CAZCJI010000133.1:0-7842 GCA_964498625.1 uncultured Rhizobium sp. | reverse complement strand
GTATGCGCGCGCAACCCGGCGTGGCTCAGACGATGTTCCAGACTCTTTACGACAAGGGCATCAACATCCAGGTGATCTCGACATCGGAGATCAAAGTCAGCGTTCTGATCGCTGAAGAGTATGTGGAGCTCGCAGTGCGCGCCTTGCACTCGGCATATGAGCTGGAAACCGAATGAGAACGGATCGCCTCTGATGGTCGCCGGCGGTCCGCGTATTCTGCTCCGCCGTCTCCGCGAAATCATGGCGGAGCAGGTCAGCGCGCAAACACGCCTCGACAAGCTCGTCTCCCTGATCGCAACCAATATGGTCGCCGAGGTCTGTTCGATCTATCTGCGCCGCGCGGGCAAGGCGCTGGAGCTGTTCGCGACGGAAGGCCTGAACCGCGCCGCTGTTCACAACACGCGCCTCAGGGAGGGTGAAGGGCTTGTCGGTCTTGTCGCCGCGAGCGCCGAGGCGGTGAACCTGAGTGACGCGCCCTCTGACCCGCACTTTTCCTATCGACCGGAAACCGGAGAGGATCCCTACAAATCTTTCCTGGGCGTTCCGATCGTCCGAGGTGGACAAGTGTTCGGCGTCTTGACGGTGCAGAACCGCGCCGCCGTTCTCTATGCCGAAGAAGAGGTCGAAGCGCTGCAGACCGTCGCCATGGTTCTGGCGGAGGTCGTGGCACAGGGCGGTTTGTTCGATGTCTCCGAACTCGACGAACCGGAGCTGCGCGCCGACAAGCCATTGACCTTCAAAGGCGAGGGTCTTTCCGAGGTTGTTGCCGTTGGACACGTCGTACTGCACGAGCCGCGCGTGGTGGTCGAGCGCATGATCGCCTACAATCCGCAGGAAGAGCTTAAACGCCTCGACGATGCGATCGCGAAACTGCGCGAGTCCGTCGATCTGATGCTGGACTCGAGCGAACTCGATCTGACAGGCGAGGGGCGCGAAGTCATCGAGGCCTATCGCTTGTTCGCCTACGATCAGGGCTGGCGCCAGCGTATGCGTGATGCCGTGCGCACCGGCCTGACGGCGGAAGCCGGCGTGGAACGCGTGCAGGACGACATGCGCTTGCGCGTGCAGCGATTCAACGATCCGGTCTTGCGCGAGCGCGCGCACGATCTGGACGATCTGGCGCGGAGGCTATTGCGCCATCTGAGCGGCGATGGTGACCGTGATCCGACAGAGGACTTGCCCAAAGACGCCGTGCTGATTGCCCGCCTGATGGGGCCAGCGGAGTTGCTGGACTATGGCCGCGACAAACTTGTCGGCCTCATTCTGGAGGATGCCGCATCGACATCGCATGTCGCCATTGTCGCGCGCTCAATGGGTTTGGCATTGGTAGGTTCTGTAAGCGGTGTGGGCGACGCCGCGCGCGCCGGCGACATCATCGCGGTCGATGGCGAAAGCGGGGAGGTCCATCTCCGCGCGATGCCCAGCGTCATCAAGACCTTCGAGGCGAAGCGGACGCTTCGTGCCAACCGCGTCGCGCACTTCGCGGCGATCCGCGACACGCCCGCGGTCACGAAAGACGGTGTCCACATCAAGCTGATGATGAACGCCGGATTGATGCTCGACATGGAGCATCTCAAGGAATCCGGCGCGGACGGGATCGGCCTGTTCCGGACCGAGCTGCAATTCATGATCGGCGAGACCATGCCGCGGCTTGCCGATCAGACGGCGTTCTACAAGCAGATCATCGACGCCGCCGGTGACAAGCCCGTTGTGTTCCGCACGCTCGACCTCGGTGGTGACAAGGTGTTGCCCTACGCCCGATGGGAGCGCGAGGAGAACCCTGCACTCGGCTGGCGCGCCATCCGCATCGCGCTCGATCGCCCAGCTCTGCTGCGTTACCAGATGCGCGCCTTGATGCAGGCGGCGGCAGGACGGGTGCTCAACGTGCTGCTGCCGCTGATCAGCGATGTCGCGGAGTTCAATGCTGCCCGGGCTCTGATCGACCGTGAGACAGAACGCGCGCGGCTTTTGGGATTGCCGCAACCGCGTCAGGTCCGTGTCGGCGCGATGCTCGAGGTTCCGGCGCTGGCCTTCATGTTGCCGCAGATCATGCGCAGTGCCGATTTTGTCTCCATCGGCTCGAACGATCTTCTGCAATTTGTCTTTGCAGTGGACCGCACCAATCCGCGGGTTTCGCGGCGCTATGACCCGCTGAACCCGCCGACGCTGACGCTGATCCGGCTCATCGTACAGAGCGCGAGCGAATCAGCCGGCGACCTGTCGCTGTGCGGGGAAATGGCGGGCAGGCCTTTGGACGCGATGGCATTGATCGGACTGGGCCTTCGGACACTCTCCATGCAGCCGGCCAATATCGGGCCGGTGAAGATGATGATTCAAAGCCTTGATCTGCGGGAAGTGTCGCAATTCGTCGATAAATTGTGCGGCCGGACGGACGGAAGCCTGCGAACCCGTCTTGCAGCCTTTGCCGCCGAGCGCGGCATTGTCATCAAATAGGCGAAATTCTAAGGTTTCCAATTGTCTATGCGGTATCCTTCGCGTAGATAGCGCCATGTGGGCGTTGGGGCGCTGATACGGCCTGAGCATGACAAAGGTTACGCATTTGACGGTGGATGAGAGCGGGCAGAAAACGCGCCGCATTCATCTGCGCGAGATCTCCGGCGATCCGGATGCCCCGCTCGATACGGTCGGGCAGGATTTGCGCGCCGCGCGACAACGGCGCGGGGACGATCTCGCGACGGTTTCCAAGGCGCTGAAGATTCGCAAGGACCACCTCGAAGCCCTGGAAGAGGATCGCATCGACAATCTTCCCGGCCGCACCTACGCGGTCGGATTCGTGCGCACCTACGCCGACTATCTCGGTCTCGATGCCGGCCACGTGATAGAGCGCTTCAAGACGCAGATCGCGGGACGTACCGACGACGCCACGCCGACAATCACCGTCATCGACGAAGACGATCATCGCCGATTGCCGCAAGGATGGAAGATCATCGCTGCGGTCGTGGTGCTCCTCTTCGCCTATGGTGCGTACCATCTGCTCGTGCCTGCAGCTGACAGGTTTCTTTCGCCGCCGGTTGCGCCCGTGCCCACGCAATACGCCCCCAAACCGGTCGTCGCGAAGAGTCCGCCGCCCAAGCCCGTTCAGACAGCAACGATCCCGCCCCCTGCGACCACGTCCGCACCGTCAGACACGAGTTCCGCACCCGCTCAGCAGGAAGCAGCAATCCCGCAGGGCAAAGTCTATGGCCCGCAGAACCGCAATGCGCGCGTTGTCCTGCGCATGAAGGACACCACGCGCATTCTGGTACAGGGGCCGGACGGAACGACCTATATCAATCGCACGCTTAATGCCGGCGATTCCTTTATGGTGCCGGATATGGTTGGCCTTTCTCTGACAACAGCGGATGCCGGCGCGGTGGAGATCGATCTCGACGGCGTCGCCATGGGCATTGCTGGACGAAAAGGTCAGATCGGTGAAACGATTTCCTTGAATCCGCAAGCCGTCGCGGATCGGTTTAACGGGCATCCCGGATAAATATCATGAGTGTAAGAGCCTATCGCGATATTCACCGCCGCAAATCCCGCCAGATCATGGTGGGCAAGGTCCCGGTCGGCGGCGATGCGCCGATTACCGTGCAGACGATGACGAATACGATCACAGGCGATGCACGCGCGACCATCGATCAGATACGAAAGATCGAAGAAGCCGGCGCCGATATCGTGCGCGTGTCTTGTCCCGATGAAGACGCCACCAAGGCGATGAAAGCCATCACCCGCGCGTCCTCCATTCCGGTCGTGGCCGACATCCATTTCCACTACAAGCGCGCCATCGAGGCCGCGGTCGGCGGGGCTGCGTGCCTGCGCATCAATCCCGGCAATATCGGCAGCGCACAGCGTGTGAAAGAGGTCGTGCAGGCAGCCAAGGATCACGGCTGCTCCATGAGAATTGGCGTGAATGCCGGATCGCTGGAGCCCGATCTTCTGGAGAAATACGGTGAGCCATGCCCGGAAGCGATGGTCGAGAGCGCGCTCAACCACGCCCGCATTCTCGATGACAACGATTTCCGCGAATACAAGATTTCAGTGAAAGCGTCCGATCCGTTCCTCGCGGTGGCCGCCTATCAGGCACTCGCTGACGCGATCGATTGCCCGTTGCACGTGGGCATCACCGAGGCGGGCGGTATGATCTCCGGCACGGTGAAGTCCTCCATCGGCATGGGCATGCTTCTGTGGAGCGGTATCGGCGACACGATCCGCGTTTCGTTATCCGCCGATCCTGTGGAAGAGGTGCGCGTCGGCTTCGACATTCTCAAATCGCTGAACCTGCGCCATCGCGGCGTGAACATCGTGTCGTGCCCGTCCTGCGCGCGGCAGGGCTTCAATGTCATCGATACGGTCAAGGTGCTGGAGGAGCGGCTGAAGCACATCGCCACACCGATGTCGCTCTCGATCATCGGCTGCGTCGTGAACGGGCCCGGTGAGGCGCGTGAGACAGATCTCGCGTTCACCGGCGGCGGCGCGGGCAAAGGTCACGGCATGATCTATCTGAATGGCAAGCCCGCGTACAAACTCGGCAACGATAAACTCATCGATCACGTCGTTGAGCTTTGCGAGAAGAAAGCCGCCGAGATCGAAGCCGAACGCGGCAAAGTCCTCGAACCGGCGCATTAGTACAACGTGCCGCAACGCTCTCTCGCAAAGGCGGAAGCCGATATCATTCGCAGACTTCTTCAGTTTGCAAATCGGGAAGATCTGGCCCGGGACCTGACCAATGCAGTCGTCGAACCAATGGGAGATGGCGGCATGGGAAGCCTGCGCTTTCGTTATGGAGAAGATCGTGAGCAGCAATTGGGGAAGGCCATTGCTACCGCGCAGGCGCTGGATCGTGATGGGGTGGTATTGAGCATTGCATTGAACGTTGATGCCTCTGGGCGTCTCTTCGAGCTGGACGTTTGGAAGGTCGATTTTTCCGCTACAAAGCAACTTCCTCCAGCAAGCGAATTGACTTTTTCCTAGAATGATCCCAACGGCCACCCTCGAACGTCTGCTTGACCGCTTTCAAGCGCTGGAGGCGGAGCTTGCCTCAGGCACGGCGGGCAACAACTTCGTCAAGCTCTCCAAGGAGCACGCGGAATTGGCGCCCGTGGTCGAAGCGGCGCAAGCCTATCGCGAGACTGAGAAACAGCTGAAAGACGCCGAGACGCTGATCGAGGATCCATCTACCGATTCCGATATGCGATCTATGGCGGAGGAAGAGCGTGCTGAATTGAAGACGCGCTTCGCCGAACAGGAACACGATCTTCAGATCAAATTATTGCCTAAGGATGCTGCGGACTCATCGTCGGCCATTGTCGAAATCCGTGCCGGCACGGGCGGCGACGAGGCGGCGCTGTTCGCGGCCGATCTGCTCGAGATGTATCAGCGCTACTGCCAGCTTCAGGGCTGGAAGACCGAGGTGATGGACCGTTCCGAAAGCGACCTTGGCGGCATCAAGGATGCGACGCTGGAAGTGAACGGCACCGGGGTCTACGCCAAGCTCAAATTCGAGAGCGGTGTGCACCGCGTTCAGCGCGTGCCGGTCACCGAGGCGAGCGGGCGCATCCACACCTCGGCTGCGACCGTTGCGGTACTGCCCGAGGCAGAAGACGTCGACATCCAGATCAACGACAAGGATCTGCGCATCGATGTCTATCGCGCGCAGGGCGCCGGCGGTCAGCACGTCAACAAGACCGAAAGCGCGGTGCGTATCACCCACCTGCCGACCGGCATCGCGGTCGCGCAGCAGACCGAGAAATCGCAGCACAAGAACAAAGCGCATGCGATGAAGCTGCTGAAGGCCAAGCTCTACGAAATTGAACGCGAGCGGCTGGACAAAGAACGCGGCAGCGCACGCAAGAGCATGGTGGGCTCTGGTGACCGCAGCGAGCGCATCCGTACCTACAACTTCCCGCAAGGCCGCGTCACCGATCACCGCATCAACCTGACGCTCTACAAACTCGACCGCATCATCACCGGCGATGATCTGGGCGAGATCGTCGATGCGCTGGTGGCGCATGATCAGGCCGATCGCCTCGCCGAACTGGAAGCGGGAGACGCGTGAGCGATCTGCGCACGCTTCTAGGCGACGCAGCGTTACGCCTGTCGATCGCCGGTGTCGAAAGCCCGCGTCTCGATGCCCGCCTGTTGCTCGCGCATGCGATGAAGGTGCGGCCCGACGCACTGGTCGGCTCGGTCGATGTGCCACCCGAAACACTTGCCGATTTCCAGGCGATGCTGGGCCGCCGCGTACTGCGCGAACCGCTCGCCTACATCACAGGCCGGAAAGAATTCTGGAGCCTGGAATTCGATGTCGGTCCCGGCGTTCTGGTGCCGCGCCCGGAAACGGAGACGTTGATCGAGGCCGTTCTTGAACACTTCCCGGACAAATTGGCGACGCTCGATATTCTCGATCTCGGCACCGGGACGGGATGTCTGCTGATCGCCGCATTGAGCGAATATCCGAACGCTCGCGGTGTGGGTGTTGAGGCCTCGCAAGCGGCCTGGCAATGGGCCCGCCGTAATGTCGAACGCCATGGTTTTGCCTCACGCTGCCACGTTCAGATGGGAGACTGGGCTCAAGTTCCTTCCAGCGTGGCTGATGTAATTCTCTCCAATCCTCCCTATGTGCGGTCTGGAGACATCCCCACTCTGGCGCCGGAGATCCGCAAGTTCGAACCGGTTTCGGCGCTGGACGGCGGAGCGGATGGGCTGGACGCATACCGGTCTCTGGCCCCCTTGGTCCGGCATCTGCTGAAACCCGAGGGACGGGCTTTTCTTGAGATCGGACAGGGGCAAGAAGACGATGTTCCCGCGATCTTCCGGGCTTATGGGCTTCAAACTGCGGAAATCCTGCCCGATTTGGCCGGAATCGGCCGCTGTGTCGTGGTGAAACACTAGGAAATGGAACCCAGGGACCCGCAAAAAAGGGGTTGAACTACACCGGGGAGTCGCTAGTTTCCTGGCCGTGGGGATGCAAGAACCCGCCGGCAGCCGGAAAAGTAGGGCGGCTGTCACTAGCGGCGTTGCGCGATGGACGCGCCGTTTCTTGCGCAAAGCGAACGACGAACCCGAAGTGCTAGGGCAGTACGCGCAATTCTCGCGTCACTCGCCAACCACGGTTCAGGTGCTTGGTTATGAGGTTTAGACAGATGAGGGGCTTTTAAGTGAAACGCTCACGCAGAGGCGGCCGCAGACCGCCGTCACATGGCGGCAGCCACAACAGCGGTGGCAGCAGCAGTAATAACAATGGCGGATATCTCAATCCGAACCGGACCTATGATTCCAACGGTCCCGAGATCAAGGTTCGCGGCTCCGCTTCCCATGTCTACGAGAAATATCTCCAGCTTGCGCGCGACGCGAACACCCAGGGTGACAGGGTGATGGCAGAGAGCTATCTGCAGCATGCCGAGCACTATTTCCGCATCATGGCGGCGATCCAGGCCCAACAGGCGCAACACGCCCAGAACAATCCGCAGGTGCAGCAGGGCGCACAGGCGAACGGCAACGGCCAATATCGCCAGCCGAACGGCTCCGGGGAGCAACCTTATGTTCAGGGCGCGCCGCAACCTTCAGGTCCGGCTTTTTCCCTGAACGAAGCACCCATGCCCGAGGAAGAAGGCGCGGAATAAGCGCCTTTTGCGGACACCACCCCTTGCGGCGGGTCGGGTTCGACCACACATAAGTTCCACGGGAGCGGCGCCTGATTGGGCCGTATCCTGGATCAATGAGACTCGGTCAGGCGGTCCGAAAAGGGGGTCTGGCGAGGGCTTGAGAGGAACATATGGACGTCGAGAAATTCACCGAGCGTGCGCGCGGATTCATGCAATCGGCCCAGGGGCTGGCGCT
>CAZCJI010000132.1:0-7890 GCA_964498625.1 uncultured Rhizobium sp. | reverse complement strand
CTCAAGCACCATCGCTGGCCCGGCAATGTGCGCGAGTTGGAGAATATGACCCGCCGTCTCTCGGTACTGACCTCCGGCGATACCATTCCGGCTGTGACGATCGCCGGCGAACTTACCGAACCGCGTCGCTATCCCGATGCCGATGACGATGACGAGGCTCTGTCATTGGAGACCGCCGTCGAGCGGCATCTCGTCAAACTGTTCAAGGAGCATGGCGACGGTCTTCCGCCATCGGGGCTTTATGATCGCGTGCTCCAGGAACTCGAAAGGCCATTGCTGTCGATCAGCCTGGGGGCCACACGCGGCAACCAGATCAAGGCCGCCCGCCTCCTCGGCCTGAATCGCAACACGCTTCGCAAGAAAATCCGCGATCTCGGCGTGGAAGTGATCCGCAGGCCGGGGGCCGATTAACTCTGGCATTCATACAAATTGCCTTTAACCCTGCGCATATATAAACTTGACGTATGCGCCTGAATCAGCGTTATTCTACGCCGCCGCCTGGAAGTGGCGGATTTGGGGGCTGGAGTGCGCCTTTTGCCGCCTAAACTTCGCGCATTGGTTCGGAAGGTGCGGCCAGCGATTTGGGTCGCGGGCATCTTCTTCTTTGTCGCGTTCCTGCCCGGCAGGATTGAGCAATTACCACCAGCGTTTGCTCGCTGGGAGCATCTGATGCCCGACGCGGCTACCAGATGGTTCCTGTTTGCATGGGCGCTAGGGGCCTACATCGTTTGGAAAGACCTTTGGCCAGCTATTTTAGCGTTGCAGAGAAAAGAAGGGTTCAACTACCTGATATTTTCTACCGCCGCCGTAATGGCCGCGATTTTGATCTATGGGGTTGTGCGACCAGTCATCAAATATTTCGGACCTTACGAAGGACAAAGTGCGGATTCCGTGGTGGCACTCGATCTGCCCGTAAGTCTTGGGAAAAATCAGCATTACCCAGAAGTGCCGTTTGGCGTGAACCTTCGATTTTCAACGAAGAAAGATGCCGATATGTGCGTTAGTTCGACAGCCTTAGCGTCTCCCGTTCCTGCGCCGGTAAACTCAATAGATTTAGAGTTTAGTCGGCTACTGTGGGACGTTGATTTTGCGAAGGGAGATTGTCCCCACTTTGAGAGGAACCAAGGACATTACACAACGGCTTTTTCAAAGCCCCCGGAGTTCCTATTCAACAAGCAAATAGAAAAAGTCGCTCAAGGAGACGGCAACATTTATGCGCTGTATCTTTGGGAGTACAAATTGGAGGGCGATCCGAATTTTTATGTGACGGAATATTGCGCCGCTTATGATGGATCATTTGACAATACGCACGATTGTCCCGGCGACCACAACAGAACCTATATCCACATGGTGAACTGATGCCAGCAGCAAAACCGCTTAGTCTCAAAGATGTTGGAAAAAACCCGCGTCTGCTCGGCCGCTTCATCAGAGAGCGGATTCATTCTGGCGATGGTGTAGGCGATAGGAACGAGTTCGACGCCACGATTTCCTCGATGGTTAGAAACTCAAAACCAAACGAGCAAACATCAACTCAGGCGAATGACGCATATTGTAGCGATACTCAAACTCGCCCAAATACTTCGAGAGATGCTTCCTAGAAACATGGATATGAGTGCCACGAATAGAGCGCTTAATCATGGCGCAGAAGCCCTCAAGGCCGTTCGTGTGCGTGTCGCCGCGAACGTACTCTTTCGCCGCGTGGTTCACGGAGTGATGGACGTAGCCCTGCTTTTCAATGCCTTTGTAAGAACTGTTTTCGTCCGTGCTAATAACCGAGGGCTTCTCAATGTTCGCTTCGATGTGCGCGAACAGGGTTTCCTTGGTCGTGTTAGGGACAACCTTCGTCATTATGTCGCCGTGGCGTTCCAGCATCCCGAAAACGATTGTCTTACCGAGAGCGGCGCGACCACGCGGGCCCGGGCGAACGCCACCGATATAGGCTTCGTCGGCTTCAACGTGGCCAGAGAGAGGGCGATCTCCATCCGTGCGGCCCATGTGGATGCGGATCAACTGCGCCATGCGGAAGGCCGTTGGGTAACTGACGCCAAGTTGGCGCTCCAATTCCTTGGCGGGAACGCCGTGGCGTGTGGTCGTGAACAGATAGACGGCATAGAACCACTTGGTCAGGGGGACGTGGCTGTCCTGAAAAATGGTCCCCGTCATTGGATGAATGTGGTGGCCGCAATTACATGTGTAGGCAGGATGGCTGGCCAGCTTCCGAAACTTGCCGATTTCCCCGCATTTCGGGCATCCAAAGTCATCGCCGTAGCGCATTTTGAAAAGGTGGGCCAAGCAGGCTTCATTGTTCGGAAACTGCTTGAAAAAGTCCTGAATTGTCATATGCTTGGCCATGGCTTCTCTCCTAATGAGAGAAATATATGTAAACCTTTGACATATGTCAAGTTTATTATCGCGTAACCCTGTTGCAGTTTCGCATCGCAGCATTCTTGCAACAGGCTGTGGCTTGGCTACAATCCCGCCGGATTGCGAAGGCTGGCTAAGTGCTTAGCCCCCTTTTGCCTTGTTTCAGAAGAGTTTGAATGGCTTCCAGTGGGACGGTCTTAACACCTGCAGGCGGGTTGGTCGGCATCCTCCGATTTCTGGCCCGCCCGTGGCTTGTCGCGGCAGGAGCAATCCTGTTCGCCGGAATATCCGCGTTGGCCATCCTTAGAGCGCTGAACGGTTCGGCCGCGGTGTCCACGACCTGGCAGATCGCGATCGCGCTGATCTGCCTGACGCTCGGTCTGGGCGCACTGATTATCTGGCAGGTCGTGCGGCTGTGGGGCGAGCGGCGCTCCCGTCTCGCGGGATCGCGCCTGCATCTTCGGCTGGTGTTGATGTTCTCGGTCATGGCGGTGGTGCCCGCGATTTTCGTCGCGACCTTCGCGGCGACGACACTCAAGCTCGGTATTGAATCGTGGTTCTCGCCCGGCGTCCGCGCCGCCCTCGACAATGCCGACGGCGTTGCGCGCCAATACGCGATCGAGACAGGCCGTGGCATCACCATCGACGCGGGCGAGATGGCCGACGGCATCGAGCATGACCGCACGCTCTATGACGATCAGAACCACGTCAAAGTGGCGTTGATGATCGAGAAGCTGGCGATCATGACCAACGATCGCGGTCTGGTCGCATCGTTCCTCGTAGACAGTCACGGCAACGAACTGGCGAGCAGCGCGAAACTTAAATACACGACGGCGCTGAAGCCGGCGCCGGGCGACATCGCCGACGCCAAGGCAGGCCGCATCGTGGTCGATGCCGACCCGGAAATCGGCATCGTGCATGCGCTGATCGATCTTCCCCAGCTGAACGACGCCTACCTGCTGGCCGTGCGCGCCGTCGACCCGAAAGTGTTCCGCTATTACAGCCGCACCAAAAGCGCACATGACGAATACAAGCGTCTCGAAACCTATCGCTCGGACATCACACGCGAGTTCGCGGGATTCTATGCGGTCGTCGCGTTCGACGTTCTTCTGGCCGCGATCTCGACGGGCCTCTGGTTTGCGACGCGATTGGCCAGACCGATCTCAAGCCTGATCCATGCGGCGGAGCAGGTATCCGGCGGAAATCTGAAAACGCAGGTCGAAGTCGAGCGCGATGACGACGAAGTCGGAACGCTCGGAACCACCTTCAACCGCATGATCGGGCAGCTGGAGACGCAGCGCAGCGCACTGGTCTCCGCCAACCAGCAGATCGATGACCGCCGCCGGTTCACCGAGACCGTTCTGGCCGGTGTGAGCGCCGGTGTCGTCGGTGTCGACAGCGATGGGCAGATCACGATCGTCAATCGCGCCGCAGCGCGCCTGCTGAATGCATCGCCCGAAGAACTCGAAGGCCGTCATTACTCCGAGACCGTTCCGGAACTGGCCGGCCTGATCCGAAAGGCCATGTCGGAGCCCGTGGGACGCGCCAGTGGTGAGGTGACGGTGAAGCGCACCGGAACGCCGCGCTCGCTGAGCGCGCAGGTGGCGAGCGAACATGGCACACATAGCGGCTATGTCGTGACCTTCGACGACATCACCGATCTCGTTTCGGCACAGCGCACCGCGGCCTGGGCGGATGTTGCACGCCGCATCGCGCATGAGATCAAGAACCCGCTGACGCCGATCCAGCTTTCCGCCGAGCGTCTCAAGCGCAAATACAGCGGTGAAATTTCCTCCGATCCGGAAGTCTTCGAGCAGTGCACGAATACGATCATCCGTCAGGTCGGCGATATCGGCCGGATGGTGGACGAGTTCTCGTCCTTCGCGCGCATGCCCACGCCGGTGATGCGCCGCGAGAACGCGCAGGAGCTTTTGCAGCAGGCCGTGTTCCTGCAACGTGTGGGCAATCCGCAGATCGCCTACGACGTAAAAGCGCCGAAAGAGCCTGTGTGGTTCGAGGGCGATGGCCGTCTCGTCAGCCAGGCGCTGACCAATGTCATCAAGAATGCGGGCGAGGGGATCGCCTCGCGCATCGAGAAAGGCGACGACGCACCGGGGCACGTCACCGTGGCGATCGAAACGCTCGACAACAAATTTCTTTATCGCGTGACCGACAACGGCATCGGCCTTCCGCCGGAGCACCGTCACAGGCTGACGGAGCCTTATGTCACCACGCGCGTGAAAGGTACCGGCCTTGGTCTCGCGATCGTGCGCAAGATCATGGAAGACCATGGCGGTGAGATTGTTTTGCAGGACAGGGGCGACGAGCAACACGGGGCAGAAGTGACGTTGGCATTCCCATTGCGTCAGAAGATCGCCAAAGAGAAAGGGTTAGTGGATGAGCAAGAGCGGGTCGCCGCAAACGACGGCTGAAATTCTGATCGTCGATGACGAGGAGGATATCCGCGATCTGATCGCGGGCATCCTCAAGGACGAGGGCTACGACACGCGTGTCGCCGGCGACGGCGACGCCGCGATTGCCGCCGTGCGGGCACGCCGGCCGCAACTGGTGGTGCTCGACATCTGGCTGCAGGGCTCGAAGCTAGATGGCATACAGGTGCTCGAGGTTTTGAAGCGCGAGCACCCCGACCTCCCGGTTGTGATGATCTCCGGCCATGGCACGGTCGAAACCGCCGTCGCGTCGATCAAGAAAGGCGCGTACGATTTCATCGAGAAGCCGTTCAAGGCCGACCGCCTGATCCATGTCGCCGGCCGTGCGCTCGAAGCAGCCCGGCTGAAACGCGAAGTCGCGGAGCTGCGCCTGAAGGCCGGCGACGAATCTGAACTCGTTGGGCAGTCATCGGTTGTTTCGCAGCTGCGTCAGCTGGTCGAGAAGATCGCGCCGACCGGCAGCCGCGTTCTCATCGCGGGACCGTCCGGTTCCGGCAAGGAAGTCGTCGCGCGCCTCATCCACGCGCGCTCGCGCCGTGCCGGAAACGCGTTCGTCGCGATCAATTGCGCCACGATGGACCCGGCGCGCATCGAGAGCGAGCTGTTCGGCGTCGAAGGCGGCGATGGCCAGCGTAAGATCGGCCTGTTCGAGCTTGCACATAACGGCACGCTCTACCTCGACGAAGTCGCGGACATGCCGATGGAAACGCAGGGCAAGATCCTGCGCGTGCTGGTCGACCAGACCTTCACCCGCATCGGCGGCACCCAGCGTGTCCAGGTCGATGCGCGCGTGATCAGCTCGACCACCGCCGATCTGCGCATGGAGATCGGCGAAGGCAAGTTCCGCGAGGACCTTTATCATCGCCTCAATGTCGTGCCGGTGCGGGTGCCGTCGCTGGCCGAGCGCCGCGACGACATTCCGCTGCTGGTGTCGCATTTCATGAAGCGGCTGTCGGCGACGTCGGGCCTCGCGATGCGCGACATCGGCGACGATGCGATGGCGGTGCTTCAGGCGCATAGCTGGCCGGGCAATATCCGACAACTGCGCAACATCGTGGAACGCCTGCTGATCCTGGCCAGCGACGATGCTGAACAGGCGATCAGTGCTGACCTTCTTCCGTCCGATCTTGGCGCCAGCGCGCCATGGGGCGGGCAGGGGCGCGGCGATCTGGTGATCTCCATGCCGTTGCGCGAGGCGCGCGAGATTTTCGAGCGCGACTATCTGATGGCGCAGATCAACCGTTTTGGCGGCAACATCTCGCGCACGGCGGCGTTTATCGGCATGGAGCGCAGCGCGCTGCATCGCAAGCTGAAATCGCTGGGTGTCGGCGGCAACGGACGCGAGCAGCAGTACAACGCGTAAAAGCTTGCAAATTTGGGGTCTGTAGCGTATATACCACTAGTATATACGTGAGGACTCCAATGGTTGCGCGCTCCACCGTCTTTAAAACCAACCGCACGCAAGCCGTGCGGCTGCCGAAATCCGTCGCGTTCCCAGAGGGCGTTCGCGAAGTAGAGATTATCAAGGTCGGCAACACACGTATCGTCAGCCCAGTCGGTCATCGCTGGGATGAGTTCTTCAAGAACGGTCCACATTTTTCGGAAGACTTCGAACGTGACCAGCCGCCAATGCAAGAGCGGAAATACTAAATGCTCCAGTACATGCTGGACACCGATATATGTATTTATATCGGCAAGGCCTATCCTCAAAAGTTGCTCGATCGCTTCAACCAATTGACCGGAAATCTTTGTATCTCCGCCATAACCCTCGCCGAGCTTTGCTTCGGCGCCGAGAATTCCGAACGGCGGACAGACAATTTGGAAGCGATTGATCGCTTCGCCGGACGCTTGGAGATATTACCCTTTTCCGAAAAAGCTGCTTCGCACTACGGTCAATTGCGCGTGGAACTACAGCGGGCCGGCAAACTCGTTGGACCTTACGACATGTTGATCGGCGCGCATGCACGTGCGGAAGGGCTTACACTCGTGACCAACAACGAGCGCGAATTTCGTCGCATCTCCGGGCTGCGGGTGGAGAACTGGATTTGACGATCGATCACTGGAACACGCGCCAGCCTTCCGGACGGTTTGCCTATGTGAACGGGCGATACGTCCCGCATGCCGACGGCGCCGTGCATATCGAAGATCGCGGGCTTCAGCTCGGTGACTCCATCTACGAGGTGTTCGCGGTTCGCGATGGCCGCCTGCGCGATGAAGAGGGGCACCTCGACCGTCTCGTACGCTCCGTCGGTGAAATCCGGATCGCAATGCCAATGGCGCGCGCGGCGCTGAAGCTGGTGATGCGCGAACTCGTGCGGCGCAATCGCATCCGCGACGGACTTCTCTATATGCAAGTCTCGCGCGGCGCGGTGAAGCGCGATCATCCGATCCCAGCCTCGGTTCCGCGGCCGACCTTGATTCTCACCGCACGGCCTTACGATTTCATCGGCGCGGAACGGCGTGCGTCCGGCGGCGTCGCCGCGATCACGCAGCCCGATCTCCGCTGGGGACGTTGCGACATCAAGACCACGCAACTTCTGGCAAACCTTCTGGCGAAGACCGAGGCGCGCAAGGCAGGCGCCTATGAGGCGTGGCTGGTGGACCGCGACGGCAACGTCACCGAGGGCGCCTCGACCACGGCCTGGATCGTCGACAAGGACGGCCATGTCGTCACCCGCCAACTCAGCAACGCGATCCTGCCGGGCGTCACGCGCCGGGTGATCCTGGAAGCTGCTGCAGAGGCGCAGATGACCATTGTCGAGCGCGCCTTTACGCCCGACGATGTGAAATCGGCGCGGGAGGCCTTCATTTCCTCCGCCGCCAACGCCGCGACACCGATCACATCCCTCGACGGGGTCAAAATCGGCGATGGCAAGCCGGGGCCTCTGTCCCGCCGGATCGCCGAACTTTACCTCGGGATGTCCGCCCGCCGGGCCGCGCCATAGCGCCCCTTCGCTTATGCAGCATTGGGCTGTATGCTTGATTCTGCTTCGCAGGGGCGCGAGGCGCAATAAGACCAAATGGGCAAACCCATGAGCGAAAAACAACAAAATCTGCAGGACACCTTTCTCAACGC
>CAZCJI010000131.1:0-7896 GCA_964498625.1 uncultured Rhizobium sp. | reverse complement strand
CTATGACCTTCGCCTTCGGAGGGCGACACTCTATCCAGCTGAGCTACGGGTGCGTTCGGGCTGAGCTATAACGCAAGCGCCGCCGCAATGCACTACGGGGTCTGCGCGCCGGTCAGCTCTTTCATCAGCCGGTGGGTGAACTCGACCGACTGGTAGAAGGAACCGATCTCGCGGCGTTCATCGCGGCCATGGGCGCGGTCGTCGTTCACATCCTCCCACGCGCCGCTGATGCCATAGCTCGGGATGCCGGCATTGCGGGTGAAGATGGAATCGCTCGCGCCCGCCGCCATCACCGGGATCACCGGCGCGCCCGGCCACATCGAATGCACGACCTTCTCGACAGAGCCGATCAGCTCTTTCGACGGCGGCGATTCCGGTGCGGACACCACATAGCCGACAAGCGAGAATTTGATCCCTGGATCGCCGACGATTTTCTCCAGCGTTGCCTGGGTGCCCGCCACTGTTTCATCCGGCATGATGCGGCATTGCACGGTCGCCTGCGCGCGCGCGGGCAACGCGTTTTCCTGCACGCCGCCGTCGAGCATGGTGGCCACGCAGGTCGAATGCAGGATCGCGTTGCGCCAGGTCGCCTGCGCCAGACGTCCGGCCGCGGCGAGATCGACGGTGGGCGATCTGAAAATTGTCAGCATGTCGGCTTTCACCTGTCCTTGTTCGAACGCCGCGCGGCGCTGGAAGAACAGCCGCGTCGTGGCGTTTGTCTTATAGGGGAACTGGAACTTGCCGAGTTTCACCAGGCCGTTCGCGAGCTGAGTGATCGCATTGTCCGGCCGCGGTTCCGACGAATGACCGCCGCGATTGGTCGTCTCCATGTGGAAGGTGACATAGGTCTTCTGGCTGGTCTCGACCGTGAAATCCTCGCGCTTGCCGTCGATGAGTTCGCCGCTCGCGCCATCGGGATTGATGACGAGACCGGCATCGACCAGATCGCGATGTTCCTTCAGAAGGAACGCGGGGCCGTCCTGATCCAGACCGACTTCTTCATCCGCCGTGAAGGCGACGATGATGTCGCGGTCGGGAACGTAGTTCTCCTTCTTCAGGCGGATCAGCGTGGCTGCTGCTGCGGCGTCTGAATCCTTCATGTCGGACGCGCCGCGTCCGTAGAAATAGCCGTCCTTCTCGGTGAATTTGTAGGGATCGAGACCCGGCGTCCAATCCTCTTTCCGCGCGTCCACCACATCCATATGGCAGATCCACATCACGGGCTTTCCTTTGCCCCTGCCTTTGATCCGGGCGACGACGTTGACCTGGTTAGGCCATTTCGGTTCTGGCACCACGTGAATATCAGCGTCCGTGAAACCGCCTGCTTTGAGATATTTCACGATGATATCGGCAACGCCTTTGGTGCCGATGTCGTGGACGGACCGTACCTCCACGATGTCACGAAAGATGTCGTGCGCGAGTTTCTGGTTGTCGGCGGGCGGGACGAGCGTGCTGGGCGCAGGCGCTGCACCCATGAACAGTGCAGCCACGGCGGCTGAAACCAGACTCGACGCACGAACCTTCATCGTTTCCTCTCGTATTATTTATTCCAGCGCTTTCAGCGCCGCGTTCACGACCTCGTTGGCCGTCTTCCAGACCTTGCGTTTCCATTCTGGTGTGTCGGGATAGAACGCGGCGCGGATTTCGCGGCGGATCGCTTCGGCATCCCTGTGCTTTCCGCCCGCGAAACGATGCAGGAAATTGTCCTTGCGCAGGGCATTGAACACCTCGCGCGACGGGATCGTACCGGCCTCCAGCGCAGCAAAGGTGAGCTGTGTATCGGGCAGGAATTTCGCTACCGCCTTGTCCACCGTGCCGTTCAGCGGCGCGGAGACGGATTCACCGGCCTCGCTGGAACAGACACGATCGCCCCACATCTTCTTCGCGCGGCGATAGGCGGCCGAACCCGGCAGATCCTCGCTGATCATCTCGCCATAGCCGAAGGGGCCAAGTCCGGTGTGAAAGTCGATGACGATCAGTTTTTTCACACCGCGCAGTTCTTCGCGGGCGACATCGCGCAGCATCGCCGCCGACCAGCTCTCTTTCGATCCACCGTAATAGACGCCGTCGGGATATTTGTACTGGCCTTTGGTGATGGCTTCCTGCAGCGCGAACGCGCCTTGCTTGTCGCCATAGGCCTTAAGCGTTGCGTTCGCCGCTTTCCATGTCGCCCTGGTCAGATCTTTTGGCGAGATCGCATCGGCCATCGCGGCGTAGGCTTTATTTTTCGGCGGCTTTTTGTGATCGACGAAGTTGCGGTTGATGTCGGCGTTGTCCTCGTTGACGCGCCGGTCCCAGGCGAAGCCGTATGGGTTCAGCGCATGCAACATCACGATCCTGGCGCCCCTGGGCGATTCGATCCCCTCGCGCAGAAGCCCGGTCTGCACGCCCGACCCGAAATAACCCTCCACGCCATGCGTCGCGGAGATCAGCAGAAGCGCCTTCTTCGCGTCGTGCTTGCCGATGATGGCGGTGTCGAGATACAGGTTTTTTCCGTCGCGCGTCCTGGCGTTCGGGTTGAGGCGCGCGGTCGTACCAAGATCGCGGGCTTCGGCGGCCGCAATGAAATTCGCGCGTGCGGTTCGGTAGTCGGGCGGGAAATGCGCTTCGGCTTTCATTTTATTTCAGGATCGGTCTGAAGGCGCCGTCCCAATCGGCGCCGGGGGAATGGTCTTGATACCAGGCAATGCGCGAGAGTTGCAGATCGTAGAGTTTCTGGCTCGCACCGGAAAGCTTGCGGCACTGGTCGATCAGGTCCCGCGTCTTTTCCCATTGCTGGGCACGCAGTGACTGGAAGATGTGATCGTGGAACGTCGTGAGTGCGCGGAATTTCGGACTCGCACGCATCAACGGATTGCCGAGCATGGCGTAGAGCTTCACCGGCGGCCCGTTGTCCAGAACGACGTAATCGACTTCCAGAAAAGCAAAGCCGCGCTCAGCGGACTTGCGTGTGTCTTCGCTGACGATCACGGCCGGACCGTATGTACCGGAAACTGCCTGCACGCGCGCGGCGGTCGCTGCACAATCGCCGACCGCGGCATAGGTCGTGCGGCCATGGGTGCGGAAGCCGCCGGTAATCGCCGGCCCCGTCGAAATACCGATGCCGATCTCCACCGGCGGAAAGGCCGCGCCGTCGATGCGGCGCTCTTGCACGACGATGTCGTTGACGCGCGCAATCGCTTCCATCATGCCCGTTGCCGCCTCGCAGGCATGAATGGCGTGCTCGGGATCGTCCAGCGGCGCATTCCAGAAGGCGCTGAAGCCTTCGCCGCTGATGCGTTCGATGGTGCCGCGATGCGACAACACCTCCTCCATCAGCGGTACGAACACACGTTGCAGAAGCCGTGTGAAGGCGACCGGATCGTCGTGGAAGGATTTCGAGAGTTCGGCAAAGCCGCGCACACCGCAAACGAGATACGTCACATTGCGATTCTCGCCGTCCAGTTTGAGCAGCGCGGGTTCGCGCGCGATGCGGTCGATCGCATCGGAACTCAAGGAGTCCGCGAGCGTGTCGTGCAACCGTCCACGCTCGCCGGAAACCTCGGCCGCGCGCATCGCGGCGCCGATGGCGAAAACGAAGGCGAGCCCCATTCCCGGCCCCAGCGCGTCCAGAAGGACACGATTGGCCGCGAACAATTGCCAGGACGCGGCGCCCGCGCCGGCAAGCGCCACGACACCGAACAACCCTGCCCACCACACGCCAAAACGAACCAGAATGATGATCATCGCCAGACCGCACAGCGCCAGACAGGCGAGCTCGGCGGTGTCGGCCTCCTGCGGCCGCCGCAACACGCTTCCGAGAAGCATGTTCTCCAGCGCGTCGGCATGAATGCTGGCCGAAGTCCTGAGGCCAAAAGGAGTCGCCGTCAGATTATCTGGCGCGCCGACATAGACGATTGCATTCTTCAGGCTGTTGGGCGCAAGCGTGTTCCGGTCCAGAGCGGACGCCGAAATATTGCGCGCGTCGGCGTCGCGCGCATAGGAGATCCACAATGAACCGTCGGCTGTTGTGGGAAGATCGCGGCCGGCCGTGTTGAGCGACGCCACGCCCTCTGTGCCGGAAAAGAGTTCACCGCCTTCGCTTGCGTGGAAGATGAGTTTTCGCCTGTTGTTCGCGACACGGAATGCCTCGGCGTCGAGCGAAGCGACCGGTTCCCCGCGAAAGCGGAAGACAAGCGGCATGCGCCGCAATACGCCGTCACGATCGGGAGTCAAATTCGTGGCGCCCGACCCGGCGCCTGCAGCGGCGAATTGCGGAAGCGGCGCGGCAGCGGTCTGGAACAGTTTCGTGCGCGCGAAGGCGTCCTTCGTTCCCGAATAGGCAACAGTCTTCTTCGGCGTGAACGACTGTCCCGCACCACCCAGTTCGAATCCCGTCACGGTGGCGACCTGCGCGAAGCTGTCAGCGAGCATGGTGTCGGGCGACGGCAATGTCCGAAGCACGCTGCGGGTCTGATCGAATGTCGGACCGGAGGGAACTTCCGCCGCCAGATTGGCGGGCGCCATCGGATCGGGCTTGTCGAGCGGCAGATCGAGCACCACGAGCTGTGCGCCCTGCGCCTGCAATTCGCCGATGACCTTTGCCAGCACCGCATGCGGCCAGGGCCATGGGCCGAATTTCCGGGTGCTGTCCGCATCGATATCGAGAACGCGCACGGCAAATCCGGTCTCCAGGCGCGTGTCCTGATATGCCCGCGGCTGGGCGCGCTGATAGGTGTCGAACAGCACGCCTCTCAGGCTTGCGGCCAGGCCGCCCCAATCGCTCCCGAGCGCGGCCAGCGCGATTACCAGCGCAATCAGGGGAAACGCCCAGACGGACCGGGGGCGGTCGCGGAATGCCATTGAAATCTCGAAAAGCCTCGCTCGGGCCCAGCCTACCACGCACCGATGGCGATGGTGGAAGAGTCGTTGCGGCATTCCGCGCAAAGTCCCGTGATCTCGACGGTCTCGCTTTCCGCCGTGAACCCTGCCCTGTCTGACGCGCCCGCGAGTGCCGAATCCAGGGCGTCGTCGTCGATCTCCGCCGCCTGTCCACAGACACGGCACAAGAGGAAATGGCTGCGATGCGGCCTGTCCGGCGCGAAACAGGCGGCAAAGGCGTTGCGGGAATCGATCCGGTGGACGAAACCCTGCGCCCGCAGAAAGTCGAGCGCGCGATACACCGTGGGCGGCGCGGGCTTCGTTCCATCCCTGGCCAAGGCGCCGAGCACATCATAGGCGCCCATGGGACGGTGGCTCTCGAGCACGATCTCCAGCACCCGGCGGCGCAGTTTGGTGAGCTTCTCTCCGCGGTTCTGTGCGAGCTGCTCGGCCATCGCCAGCGCATCGGACTTGCAGGTGTCGTGATCGTGACGGCCGTTCATGCCCGCGCCCTCACCGCATCTGAAATCCGCGCACCCAGGGTCGTCGCGAGGAAGATCGCGATGGCGGCGAGCACGATGGACGGTCCGGTCGGAATGTCTTTCCAGTAGGACGCGGCGACACCGAGCGGCGCGGCGGATGCGCCGATCAATGCTGCCCATAGCGCCATGCCCTCCGGCGTGCGCGCCAGCGGACGCGCGGCGGCCGGCGGAACGATAATCAGAGCGACGATCAACAACGCGCCGACGACACGTAAGCCGATGGCAACCAGAACCGCAACCAACACAAGGAATGCGACTTCAGCAAAACGATTGGTGCGGCCTTCGGCGCGCGCGATGTCCGCGTTCACCGTCATCATCAGCCATGCGCGCCAGAAAAATATCGTGCCGAGGACAATGACGGCGCCGGCAAGCGCGATGCTCACCAAATCCATATTTGACAGCGCCAGAACGTCGCCGAAGAGATAGCCGAGCAGATCGGTGCGCACCGTCTCCATGGTCGCGAGCAGAATGAAGCCGAGGGCGAGACCCGCGTGGCCTACGATGCCGACAAACGATCCTGCCGGAATCAGCCCGTTGTCGGCGCGTGCCATCAGCAGTGCGGCGACAATGGCGAGCACGCCGACGCCGATCAATGGCGACACACCCATCAGCAATCCGATGGCAGCGCCGAGCAATCCCATATGCGCGACGGATTCGCCGAGATACGCCATTCGCCGCCACAGCACGAAACAGCCGATGGGGCCTGCGGCTGCACCAAGCAGTGCTGCACCTATTGTCGCCCGCCACAGAAAGTCATCCATGGGCGTGCCTTGGACACTCACCCTTCGACAAGCTCAGGGTGAGGGATTTTGATCTCTCCCTCATGCTGAGCCCGTCGAAGCATGCGGGTGTACGTGATCGTGGCGATGCGCATAGAGCGCGAGTTCGCCGGCGACGTGCGGGCCAAAGAGCTGTGCAAAGGCGGGATCGGCGACCACCTGCTCCGCTTTGCCTTCACAGCAGACGTGACCGTTCAGACAGACCACACGATCCGCCTGCGCCATCACGACATGCAGATCGTGACTGACCAGCACGACACCGCAGCCGATCTCGTCGCGGATTTGCGCGATGAGATGATAGAGCGCGGCTTCGCCCGCGACATCGACACCGGCGAGCGGCTCGTCGAGGATCAGGAGCTCGGGCTTCGATGCGATCGCACGCGCCAGCATCACGCGCGCGAGTTCTCCGCCGGAGAGCGAGGCGAGCTGGTGATCGCCGAGCGCCGCAATGCCCACGCGTTCGAACGATGCCTCGACCGCCGCGCGCTTCGCGAACAGGCGGGCGAAACGTCCGGCGGTGATCGGAAGGCTGCGGTCGCGCGCGAAATTCTGCGGCACATAGCCGATGCGCAGGCTGGGCTTTCGCGCGATCTCTCCCTTTGTCCGGACCAATCCCAGCAGCGCTCTCAGAAGCGAGGTCTTCCCCGATCCGTTCGGACCGATCAGGACGACGATCTCCCCGGCAGCAACGCGGAAATCCACATGATCGAGGATCGTGGCAGTGCCACTGCGCAGGCTGAGGCTGGTCGCGGAAATCAGCATGGAGTTGTTATAACATAACATTTCCGGAAAAATAACCAGCGGCGAGGCTTGAAAGGCAAGGCAAAACCACCAGTTTTATTCTTGTTCGGGCGAGGGCGGGACGCTCGCATCGAGGCCGGGCTAATTCGGCGAAATCGAAAAACAAATAGCCGGTGTGGAATTCAGCGCTTGTTTGCCGTGCGGTGAAATCTTCGTGACGGTAGCGTCATTTTTCTTGTAAAGCGCGCCAAGGAGCGTATCTTTTTCAAAACATGATCGCGAGGAGGCGTCGATGGACAACAACATCACCAAGGATCCGGCTTACAACGCAGTCGATCCGAATGACTTCCCGGCGATGTTGGATGTGAACCGCTACGGTGATCGCTCCACCGCTTTCGACAAGATCATCTCCGCGACCCACGATCACTTCTGGGACCCGCTCGACAAGAAATACATCGACTTCGATCAGCCCTTCGACATGACGAAGGACTATCTCGTCAATCCCGAACTCAACGGCGATCTGAAAACCGCGATCGGCGACAAGCTCGACGAAGCCGGCAAGATCAAGCTCGTCAATCTCGATACGTGGTGGTCGCTGTCGTCGATCCTGCATGGCGAGCAAGGCGCGCTCGCGCTGTCCGCTTCGCTCTGTCATATCCTGCGCGATCCGGGTGCGCAGGAATACGCCGCCAACCAGACGCGCGAAGAAGCGCGTCACGTGACCGCGTTCTCCGCTTACATCAAGACGCGTTGGGGCAAGCCTGTCACCGTCGGTCCGGCGCTCGGCAATCTGCTCAACGAACTCGTCTCCTCGCCGCTGGTGTGGAAGAAGATCGTCGGCATGCAGATGCTGGTCGAAGGCCTCGCGATGGGCGCCTTCGCGACCTTCTTCAAGGAGACGCGCGATCCGTTGATGAAGCATCTGATGCAGATGGTCATGACGGACGAGGCGTTCCATCACAAATTCGGAAAGA
>CAZCJI010000130.1:0-7925 GCA_964498625.1 uncultured Rhizobium sp. | reverse complement strand
CTCGTCAGGCTCATAACCTGAAGGTCACAGGTTCAAATCCTGTCCCCGCAACCAACCTAAATTCCAGATAGCGAGACGGGTTCCATGAGGGCCCGTATTTGCATTTGGGGCCCGCCGTAAATTGCACCTCGCCTGATGTCGCTTTCAGGGTGATCGCTTGGTGGAAAGACTGGCGGTTTCCATTACGCACGGCTTCCCGAGCGCATCTCATATCCCGTGAACACTGTATCCATAAGTGACGCAATGCCGGGGTAGCTGGCGATGGTCTTGCGCTCGTCGTCGCTTATGTTCGGAGCGGTCGATGTCGTTCTTTCCGCAATCAGCTTTTCGAGCCGCCTGATCGTTTTTTGCGGCATGTCGAGCCCGAGCGGTGCAAAGAGTTTTTTGCGATACCAGGCGAGTGGGTCGGATTCGGCCATCAACTCATCCAGTTTAATGACCGACACGCGCTCCCCAATGGCTTGCTGCATTTGGTCCAGCGTGTGGAACGAAGTCGTGTAATGCTTCAGGAATTCCTCGAGGCTTCTCGACGTACCCCATGAAAACATCTTCGTGGAACGCCAGCAATCGAACGGATTGCGTGCGCAGTAAAAGTAGCGTGGCTTTAGCCCTATACCGCGAAAATGCGTTTCGTAGTCGGTAAAGAGGGATTCCAATCGCGGCGTCTTGTGACCGCGAAACGTTGCTTTTCGTCCTTTTTCCAGACGGCCGCGCCCGCCTTTGGAAAGATAGCCAAAGGACTCGAACATGTATTCCGTCTTGCGCGACTTCCACCCCTCGGCGGTCTCGTCGCTACCCATGTAGGACCTGTCTGCTATGTCGAGCAGTGCGAAGAATTGTTTTAGAACACTCAGCGACACCTCGCCATTGAGCATCACCGCCGGATGCGTGTTGAGAACGCGCAAAGCGTTTGTCGTTCCCGACCGCCCCATGCCTCCGATGAACAGCGGTGTCACGTCGTCCATTGGTGAGCCTGTTTGCATGCAACTGCGGTCAGTGCGTGGCGCCTGGGTTCCGGCGCGAGAGACCGGCGCCTCATTCTAGCGGGCAGCAACGTCCACGCAATCGCTCGAGTGCGGACGCAAATATTTCCTGAGAAGCGCCGACTTTCGTTGCTGCGACGGCCACATTTCTTAGTTTTCTGCCTTCAGTTGTTCCTGATGACGTGCCTGGAAGCCGTATGCTCAGACATTCCCTCTGTGTGAAATACCTGTCGTGGCGAGACGGCCTGTACGGATTCAAAGCTTGCTATCGACTTCCAGAACAGTTCGCAGAGTTTCCAGGTCGCATCGTCAAACAATCGATGATGCGTAACAACACCAAATGGCCCCCGCTCGCCAGCACGAATACTCTTTGCAACAAACGCTGCACCCCTGATATCGGCGCCGCATCCAGCGCCGGGTTTGACAACAATATTCAGATCGCAGTGCGCGCGCCGAAGGCTTGCAGTCCCCGGATTTTGCAGACTATTTCCGGAAGCACCCGACAGGCCTACATAGCCGCATTCGACGAGCAAATCCTCGAACTCCGCCGGAAGCCGATTCCACGGCGGAACGAAAACTGGAAGAGTTTTCTGGGGGAACGCCTCGTGCAGCACGGCAAGGCTGTGCGCCAACTCACCGCGCACATCGTCAATGTGCCGAGACAGGGGATATTCGCTTGCCGGGTCTCCCTTCGGCGCATGATTCTTGTGAATCCATCCATGCACAAGGACATCGACATCATTCGCTGCACTGAGGTGAGTGGCAAGGGACTGCTCGAGATGACCGGGGATTACCGCAAGACCAACCGGAACGCCCGTGTCAGTCGAAAGGGCAAGCAAACGATCCAACGCCGGCGAGCTCACCTCGGCATCGTCGTCTCGCCACCAAAATTGAACTTCTTCATGGCTCGAAAGTTGTTCAAGCGCGTTGACTATCGGGGCCATGACATCATGAGCGCTTTGTTGGACTAAGCTCATACCTGGTGCCTCGCCGTTGGCTCTTATGGGGAGAACCTATATGATTTTGGTTCGGAAGGGTGACTCTCGCCAGCGATTGCGGGATTGGCGCCAGCTCACCTCATTGTAAGCCGCGGACCTATTTCAATGCTGCTTGGGCGACAAAACACGAGAAGCGGTCCGTTCGCGGGCTGGCCCCGCGCAAACCTCTCTCAGGCACCAGCGCGCGCCGTCGCGCAAATCTTTTCCGCGAACTGGAGCAGCGCTTCGCCAACGACCGGCTCGAAAGCGTCGGAGTAATGGCGCATATCCCGGCTGAATGCTTTGTCGACACCGAACGTGCGGATCATTCCGGTGGTTTCGAACATTGGCAGATTTTCCGCTCCGGCGGCAGCGATGACGGCTTCGCGAAATCCGGGAGGCCAGCTTACGGGACGTCCATCCGGCATGACGCGGAAGGTGTAGACAACGGCCCCGATCGGGCAGGCGAGCATCTCCTTCATTCTGCGAAAACCCATGGCGAGATCGGCGGGGAGCGCACGGGTTTCGAACAGCACCGTGCGTGCGCGTGCGCTTTCTTCATCATCGCCTTCGATGTATCGACCCAGTTCTTCGGCCGCTTTCTTGCGGGCCGCCTCGTCGAGATCCATCAAACCTTTTTGCATCCATTGCCGCGGCAAATTGCCAGACGCCTTTTCGACGATCGGCCTGAGAACAAGCTGCTTGATCGCATCGCGGTTGATGAAATGTCCGCGGAACAAAAGATCGACAGGCAAAGACGGCTCAATCAATGCGAGATCGAGGCCGGTGACGATCGCCGGATCCGCCTCGCCCCCGAAATTCCGTTTCACATGGCATAAGGGCCACAAATCTTGTGGGATTGTCTTCTGGCCACGCAGGACTTCGATGGCCTGTATCATCTCGCCGAAAGAATGCAGGGCAGGCAGCGGGCCATAACCATCATAGCCCAAGACGTCCTTTGCGCGCGCTGCGGACCTGATCGGCCGTCGCACCAGGCAGGATCCGAACAGGGTTGCGTGAAGCGGATTGCTCATGACGGCGGCGCGATTCCCAGCTGGCTGACTTGTATGGTTCCGGCGGCCACCATACTTTCTATGCCGGGTTGAAGCGGGTCAAGGCAGCAAGGGGAGCGCGTGGGATGGCATCGGCACCGGCGTTGACGGAAACGGCGACGCTTTATCTCGACCTGTTGAAGCGCTCCTTGACCAACACGATCTTCGGGGCGGAGCCAGACTCAGACGGTGACGTGAACCGCTATGTCGGCATGGCCGTGTCGCACTATCAGCAGAGTTCTGCGGTCTCGATGCTCCCGCTTGTGCGGATGGACAATCTGCGCGACTGCATCTTGAGCGTGGTCGCCGACAACGTGCCCGGCGATCTGATCGAAACCGGGGTGTGGCGCGGCGGCGCGACGATCTTCATGCGTGCCGTGCTGAAGGTGCTGAACGTGACCGACCGCACCGTGTGGGTCGCGGATTCCTTCGAAGGACTGCCGGAGCCGGATCCGGAAAAATATCCGCTCGAGGCCAAGGCGTTCAAAAGCGCCGCGATGACGAAGTACTACAAGCATTTCGCCACCGAGATGGATCGGGTGAAGGCCAACTTCGCCGCTTACGGCCTGCTCGACGACAAGGTGCGCTTTCTCAAGGGTTGGTTCAAAGACACGCTTCCCACCGCGCCCATCGAAAGACTGTCGATCCTGCGGCTCGACGGCGATTATTACGAATCGACGCGGGACGCGCTGGTCAATCTCTACGACAAGCTTTCCGTCGGCGGTTATGTGATCGTCGATGATTACGGGGAGGAGACATGGACCTACTGCCGCAAAGCGGTGGAAGAATTCCGCGCGGAACGCGGCATCACCGCTCCGCTCATGCGCGTTGACAAGCCCTGTTCGTTCTGGCGTAAAACCCATTGAACCAAGGGATTTCTGCATGACCCGCGCCGAGCTTCTGCAGAGAATCACCGCCATATTGTCGGATATCGTCGACGAGCCAAATCTTGTGCTGACGGAAGACACGACGGCAGAGGATGTCGCGGACTGGGACAGCGTCACCCATGTGAAGCTCATGATCGCGCTGGAGAGTGCGTTGCATATTCGCTTCGAGACCGACGAGATCGCGGCGCCGGGCGATGTCGGCGCTCTGATCGATCTGATTCAGAAAAAGCTCTGAGGCATTCGGCGGCGGGCGGATGCTTCCAACGATCGCCACGCTGCCCTGGTTGCCCGCGCCGCCCGATGATTTCACGCAGCGTTGCCGGGCGCTGAACGCGACCGATTCAGCGGGCGCCGCGATCATGGCGCTTGCGGGCTTCGCGCTTTCTCCGCAGCAGTCGGTGTCGCTCGCCCGCGCCATCGCGCGTTGCCGCAGCGCGGGGTTGGCGCCGCTCTCCGAATTCCGCTTGGGTATTCTGGCGAGTTCAACGTTCGATCTCATCGCCGATTGCATTCCCGCGGCTGCCGCGCGCCATGGCGTGGCCGCAGAGATCGTTTCTGCGCCCTACGATCAGGTCATGCAGCAGGCGCTGGATCCGCAATCGCAGATCAATCGGGCGCGGCTCGATGCCGTTCTTCTTGCCGTCGATCATCGCTGGCTGAAACTCGATCGCGCCGCATTCGACAGCGAAACGGCGCAGGCGCGTGTCACGGATGCTTTGGAACGATTGCGTGCGGCAGTTGAAGGATTGCGCGAGCACAGCCGCGCCGCCGCCATCCTGCAAACCGTTCCGGTTCCGCCGCAGGCGCTGTTCGGCAGCTATGACCGGGGCTGGCCGGGAAGCGTGCGCGCGATGATCGAAACGTTCAATCGCGACCTGGTGCGGCTCGCCGCCGATACCCAGAACTATGTGCTCGACGTGGCCGCGCTGGCGGAACGCGTCGGCACCGATCGCTGGTTCGATCCCGTACATTGGGCAACTTACAAGCTTCCGTTCTCAGGCGAATGCTTCCCGGTCTATGCCGATTGGCTCGGGCGTCTTCTTGGCGCGATCCGCGGCAAGGCGCGCAAATGTCTGGTTCTCGATCTCGACAACACAATTTGGGGCGGTGTGATCGGCGACGACGGTCTCGACGGACTGGTGTTGGGTCAGGGGAGTGCCCTGGGAGAAGCGCATCTGTCGGTTCAGCAATGCGCATTGGAATTGCGCGCGCGCGGCATCGTGCTCGCGGTGTGCTCGAAGAACGACGACACAGTCGCGCGCAGCGCCTTCCGCGAGCATCCCGAGATGCTCCTCAAGGAAAACGATATTGGCGTGTTTCAAGCGAACTGGCAGGACAAACCCGCCAACCTCGAGGCGATCGCGAAAGCGCTGAATATCGGCCTCGATGCGCTGGTGATGCTCGACGACAACCCCGCGGAACGCGCGCGGATCCGTGCGGTCCTGCCGATGGTCGCGGTGCCGGAATTGCCGCGCGATCCGAATTGGTTTGCCTGGACGTTGATGGCGGCGGGCTATTTCGAGGCCGTGACCTTCTCTCCCGAGGATGCAGGGCGGGCCGATTCCTACGCCGCCGATGCGCAGCGCGCCGAAGTGCGCGCGACGGTGCGCGATCCGGGCGACTACCTCGCCTCGCTTGAGATGGTTCTTACCTGTTCGCCGTTTGACGCTCAAAACCGCAAGCGCATCGTGCAACTGATCAACAAGACCAATCAGTTCAACCTGACGACAAAGCGCTACACCGAGGCCGAGGTGACGGCGATGGAGGACGACGCTTCTTTGCTTACGCTCCAGGCGCGGCTCGCCGACAAATTCGGCGATCTTGGCATGATCGGCGTGATTATCGCCCGTGCGCAGGCCGGGACGGATATCTGGGAGATCGACACGTGGCTGATGAGTTGCCGCGTGCTCGGGCGCCGTGTCGAAGAGGCGATGCTGGCGTCTGTCGTATCGGCCGCGCGTGCGCGGGGCGCGAAGCGGCTTGCCGGTGTCTACAGGCCGACGGCCAAGAACGCGATGGTCGCCGATCATTTTGAAAAACTGGGTTTCGCTTTGACCTCCGCCGCGCCGGACGGCAAGCACTATGTGCTCAGCCTCGACGGCTACGTGGCGCCCGAGCTGCCATTCGCATAGCGGAGCGGCGGCCGCTGGCGAAGACGCTCACCCAAAACCACATACGCAAACGAAAAGGGCGGGTCTTGCGACCCGCCCTTCGCGTATTCTTTGGCGATCCGAGGATCAGCCGCCGAGGTCGATGACCGCGCGGCGGTTCTGCGGCTCACGCACGCCAGGTCCGGTCGGGACCAGCGGATCGTGGAAGCTCTTGCCCTCGATCGAGATCGAACCGGCATCGAGGCCTTCGCGGACCATTTCGTCCTTGACGGCGCCGGCGCGGCGCTCGGAGAGCGCCTGGTTGTAGGTGTCAGAGCCGACCGTGTCCGTGTGACCCGTGACCATCACCTTGACCATGCCCTGCGTCTTCGCAGCCTTCACGGCCTCAGACACAACTTCCTGCGCCTTGTCCGTGAGGTTCGACTTGTCGAAGTCGAAGAAGACGATGAACGTCTTGACGGCCGGCGGAGGTGCCGGGGGCGGAGGAGGCGGCGGCGGCGGAGGCGGCGGAGGCGGCGGGGGAGGCGGCGGCGGGGCCGGCGGCTCCAGATACCAACGGATGCCGAGCATCGCTATGTTCTCACGCGATGCATTGATATGCGCGGTGCCGAAGACCTGAGACTTGAAGTCGCCGTCGGATTCGGCCGAGCGGAAGCGGTAATCGGCAAACAGATCGACTGCCGGAGCGATGCCGAACGACAGCCCGGTCATGCCTTGCCACATGAACGAGGTCTTCGTGCCGTACAGCAAGCGGGTCGCCGAGCCGTCATCGGGCTTGACATCGAACGACAGCGAGCCCGCGCCTACGCCGGCACCGATCGTCCACGTGATGCCGTGCCACAGCGGGAAATCATAGGCTGCATTGAACAGCGCGGATTTGACGGTCTTGCCGCCATGGATGGTGTTGCCATAGTCGAACACCGAATTGCCGCCATAACCGAGTTCGAGTTCGGTGCGGATGTTGGTATCCCACTTATAACCCACGGCGCCGATGCCGAGCGCATCGTTGTTGAACGCCAGATTGGCGGAGCCAGAAGCCGTGGTCACATGCACCAGATCGGGACTGCTGTAACCAGCTCCCAGGCCCAGGTACCAACCGGTGTAATCGCTTGCCATGGCCGGCACGGAAAGAGCCGCCAGAGCTACGCCCGCCAAGGCGATTGTACGAAGTTTCATTTCTACCCTCGCTCATAAAACCGACGGGCAGGGATCCCCCTACCTGAACGTCAGATATCGTGTTCGTTATAACGACTAAGGGGGCCAGAGTCTCCCTGCAGGATCGCTTTGACAATGCATTAAGATGTCAAAATTCGGGTTTTATCTTCGCCCTGTGACTGACGGGCAACAGCCTCGCCAATGCTGGACAACCCGTCCCGGGGGCAGGTCAGTAGAAAAGCGTAACGTCCTGGGAGAATTTGCAAAATTGCATTTTTTCCGACCGTTTTCTCCAGGACCGCCAGCAACTCCGCGCGCGGCTCGACATGAAAGAGCGCGAGCCATCGCAGGAGAGCTTTTCTTCCCGGCGAGGGCAGGCCGCCAAGATCGCCGAAATCCACGATATGGAGGCGCCCGGCGGGGGAGAGCGCGTCTATTGCGGCTCTAAGTGACTGTTTCCAATCAGGAATCATCGAGAGGCTGTAAGAGAAGACAATGTCGTCGAATGGCTCGGTCTGGCCGAACATCGCCGGATTCAGGTCCTCCGCGTAACCATGTGCGAGGGAAATCTGGTTGCCGAACCCGGCCTTGGCGGTTGCGTGCGCCGCCGTTTCCAGCATGGCCTGGGAGGCATCGAGCCCAAAAAACTGCCGTCCGGGATAGCGTTTCGCCATCCGCACCAGATTTCTGGCGGTCCCGCAGCCCACTTCGACAACCCGGGCCACTGGTCGCAAGGCCAGGTCGCGGATCAGCCTGTCGC
>CAZCJI010000129.1:0-7943 GCA_964498625.1 uncultured Rhizobium sp. | reverse complement strand
TGCGCGCGATGGTGACGCGCTTCGGTCTCTCCGACGCGCTGGGCCCGATCGAGTACGGCGAGAACCAGGAAGAAGTCTTCCTCGGCCATTCCGTCTCGCGCACCCAGAACATCTCGGAAGCGACGGCGCAGAAGATCGATGCGGAAATCCGCCGCATCATCGATGAGTGCTATGGCAAAGCGAAGCAGATCCTGACCGACAAGCGCAGCGATCTGAATGTGCTGGCGCGCGGGCTTCTCGAATACGAGACGCTGACCGGCGACGAGATCGTGGCGTTGCTGAAGGGCATCGCCCCGGTCCGCACGCCTTACGAGGATCCGGAGCCGCAGCGCGGACAGGGCCCGAGCGTGCCGCAGGCCGGTCGTCCCCGTGGATCGGGGCCTCTCGTGCCGGAGCCCCAGCCAGGCCACTAACCGCATAGATACGGCAGGCGCGCTTGTGACCGGGCGCGCTTGCCGCTATGTCTGCGCACACATTTTCCGGACCCTGCGATGACCTGGCTACGCCTTATTCCAGAGACCACGAATATCGATTTCGTCGGCGCACGCTATTACGCGTTCGCGGTGGACGGCCTTCTGGTCCTGGTCTCGGTTGTCTCGATCTGGCTGTACGGATTCAATCTCGGTATCGATTTCACCGGCGGCACGCTGATCGAGGCGAAAGCCGCGCACAGCATCGATATCGCCGCGTTGCGCGGTCAGATCGGCGCGCTCGATTTCGGCGAAACCCAGATCCAGTATGTCGGGAGCGGCTCCTGCGACCAGCCGGCGAACTCCTGCGTGCTGATCCGCGTTCAGCCCAAGGCCACGCAGACCGGTGAATACGTCCAGGCGCAGGTGAGAAATTCTCTCGGATCGAGCTACACGATCCGCAACTCGCAGAACATCAGCGCCAAGGTGAGCGAGGAGCTGTTCCGCGACGGTGTGCTCGCCACCATCCTCGCCGTTATCATGATCTCGATCTACGTCGCGTTCAGGTTCGAATGGCAGTACGGCATCGGCGCGCTGATCGCGACCGGCCATGACGTGTTCGTGACCGCGGGCCTGTTCTCGGTCCTGCATCTGGATTTCACCTTGAACACGGTCGCGGCGCTGCTTCTGCTCGCCGGTTATTCGATCAACGATACCGTCATCGTGTTCGACCGTATCCGCGAGAACCGGCGCAAGTATAAGCGCATGCGGCTGCCGGAGCTCATCAACCTGTCGACCAACCAGATCGCGACACGAACCACGCTGGTGTCGGCTGCGACCGCGCTGTCGATGCTGCCGCTGTTGTTCTTCGGCGGCCCGGTGCTGTTCAACTTCTCCGCCGCGATCCTGTTCGGCATTCTGGTCGGAACGTTCTCGTCGACCTATGTCGCGGCGGCGCTGCTGCTCTATCTGCCCGCTCCGGCCGGCACGATCGACGAACCGGCCGAAGCGGCAGTTAGAACCTAGAACGGAAACCAGTCGCGTTCTTCCGAGAACACGAGGTAGCCCGCGTTCACGCCGGCTCGAAGTCCCACGCCCGTGCGCATTGGGGCGACAGTGACGCCGCCGCTGCGCAGATAGTTCGCACCGATCCCGGCGACGAAGTAGTAGCTGCCTTCGACGCTGGCGAAGCGCTGATACAGTCTGTTCTCGCGCTTCAGATTGTAGACCAGCGCGAAGAACTTGGATGCGTTGCCGCCGACATCGAAGCCGACCGACGGGCCCTTCCAATAGACCTTTATCGGCTCGTGATGCTTGCGCACCAGCCATCCCGAGCCATAGCGAAGCCCGACCACAACCGCGCCGCCACCCTCGTCGCCCTTTATGTAGGCGTCAGGCAGCCCCTGGTCCTTGAAGATGCGCTGTACAACCTTGGCCGTCGACTCCGCCGCAATGCCGAAGAAATCCGATGCGGCATGGGTGATTTCGTCGGGATTGAACGTGTCATCCGACTCGTCATCGGCGAATGCCGGCGTCGCCGCGAAAAAAGCGAGGGCTACGACTGCGCTCAATGCTAGCTGTGAAAATCTCATGCTTCGACCTCCAGGAGAATCACGCCACCCCATGGCGCGATCATCGCCCGGAAAATGGAACTGCGACAACGGGCTACCCGATGAATTCTTCGCGTCTGCTAGGGTATCCCGGTCTTGTTTCGGCCCCATTTGCTGTTCGTGCATTTCCTCGCGACAGGTGATCCCATGAGCGATGCTGGCAAGCCTTCCTCCAAACGTCTCGGCTTCGCGGGCTGGTTTGCCATCGTCGTGATGGGCGTTTTCCTGTTATGGGCCTGCTGGTACGGCCTGCATGTCTGGAACGCGCTTCCGGGCGTGAATATCAGCACCGCCGGATGGGTATTCATCGCGCTTGGCGTGCTGGTGACATTCGGGCTCGGCGCCGGGCTGATGGCGCTGGTGTTTTATTCGAGCCGCGAAGGCATGGATCGCTAGGACAGTTCTTATTCCTGGCCGCGGGCGACGAAGAACGGATTGTCGTAGCCGCGCGCCGCTTTGCCGTAGAGAAAGGGCTGGCCGTCGAGCTGCTTCACGCTGCCGCCCGCCGCCGCGAGCACCGCGTGACCCGCGCCGATGTCCCATTCCATCGTCCGGCCGGTGCGCGGATAGATGTCCGCTTCGCCGGCCGCGACCAGACAGAGTTTCAACGACGATCCTGCGCTGACAAATTCCTTCACCTTGAACTGGGCGAGATATGCGTCCGTCGCGGCATCGCGGTGCGAGCGGCTTGCGACGGCGACCATACCGTCCTTCGGCACGGTCCGCGCCTGGATGCGCTTGGCTTCGCCGAAATCTGGCGCACCGCCGGGCGGCGCAAAAGCCTCATACGCGCCGCTCAGCATCTCGCCGAAGAACAGCCGTTCGATCGCCGGCGCGTGAACGACCCCGCGCACGGGCTTGCCTTCCACGATTTCGGCGATGTTGACGGTGAATTCGCCGTTGCGGCTGATGAACTCCTTGGTGCCGTCCAACGGATCGACCAGGAAAAAGCGGTGACCGACTTTCGGCACTTTGCCGCTCGCGGCCGATTCTTCCGCGATCACGGGGACATCCGGCGCAAGATGAGCGAGACGCTTCAGGATGAACCGCTCGGCTTCCTCATCGGCGGCTGTCACCGGCGATTGATCGGCCTTGCGGCGTGCGACGATCTCGTCGGCGTAGTGGCGCAGGATGATGGCGCCAGCGTCATAGGCGATTTCGGCCATGGCGCGGAGCATGGGCGAGGCCGCGTGGGAATGAATGTGATCGGTCATGACGTGGCGCGCGCTCCTGCGAACTGTCCGGGCGTTGAAAACATCTTCACGATTCCTTAAGAGGCCCCGGCTCAGGTTATCTTCTGCTAACCATAGGACGCGCCCCGGAGGCAAGCAGACCGATGAACGAACTCGATTTCTCAGCCCTGCTGGTCAGCCGCGTCTGCCACGATCTTGTGAGCCCGCTGGGCGCCGTGGTCAACGGCCTGGAAGTTCTGGAAGACGAGCGCGATCCCGCCATGCGCGCGGACGCTCTCAAGATCGTGGGCTCGAGCGCGGCACAGGCGCTTGCGCGAATCCAGTTCATGCGCATCGCGTTCGGTGCCGCGGGTTCGGCGGGCGCGGAACTCGATCTCGGCGAAGTGGGCCGTCTGGTGGCGGGACTGTTTGACGGCAGCAAAATCACGCTCGAATGGAACGCCGCGCATGCGCATTGGCCCAAGGATTGGGCAAAACTGCTCATGAACGCGACGCTGTTGGGCGCGGATTGCCTGCCGCGCGGCGGCAGAGTGAAGGTCACGACGAGCACGGATCCCGCCGCGCCGTCGTTTCGAGTCCACGCGACCGGCACGCATACCCGCGTCTCGGAGGACGTCGAAAAAGCCGTACGGGGCGAGGCGTCTGCCAGCCACGACGCGCGCGGCGTGCAGCCGTTCCTCACGCACAAGCTGGCGCGCAGCCTGAACGCGGGCCTCACGCTCACGGCGACCGAAACCGACGTGGAACTCGCGGCTGGATAGGCCTTTTCAGATTGCGTTTACTCTCTGGGCGTAGAGTTTCCCTCCAAGAAAACCCGCCGGCGGTGCGCCGGTAAGGAAGCGTCGCGCTCATGAAATCCTGTCTTGTCGTCGACGATAGCCGTGTCGTGCGCAAGGTCGCTTGCCGCATCATGAACGATCTCGGCTTTTCGACGGAGGAAGCCGAAGATGGCGTGACGGCGCTGGAGGCGGTTCGCGGCCACATGCCGGAGCTTATCCTGCTCGACTGGAACATGCCGAACATGACGGGCATCGAATTCCTGCGTTCGCTGCGCCGCGAGCGCAACGGCGAGCAGCCCGTCGTCGTTTTCTGCACGACCGAGAACGATGTCGAGCACATCACGGAAGCCATGGGCGCCGGCGCGAACGAATACGTCATGAAGCCGTTCGATCGCGAAATCCTCAGAGCGAAACTCGCGGAAGTCGGCCTCGTCTAGGTCCGCCATGAAGCAGGACGATCTCGCGTTCCTCGCGCAAATGCTCCAGCGCAGATCGGGGTTGGCGCTGACGCAGCCGAGATCGCAGCATATCGAAAGCCGCCTGGCGCCCGTGATGCGCCGGTTCGGGTTCAAGGATATGGCTTCGATGATCGCCGAGCTTCGCCACGGCCGTGACGCGCTCGCGCGCGCCGTCACCGAGGCGATGACGACAAATGAGTCTTCGTTCTTCCGTGACCCCGCTTCGCTGGAGAAATTCCGCGACATCGTTCTGCCGGATCTGATGGCGCGCCGGGCGGAGACGAAGCGGCTGCGTATCTGGAGCGCGGCCTGCGCCGCCGGCCAGGAGCCCTATTCCGTCGCGATCCTGCTGGATGAGATGAACCTGCGCGGCGAGGGCTGGATCGTCGATATCGTGGCCACCGACATCAGCGCGGAAATGATCGAACGCGCCGAACGTGGTCTCTACAGCAAATTCGAACTCCAGCGCGGGCTGATGGTCCGCCATCTCATCCAGAACTTCACACAGGAGGGTGACAACTGGCAGGTCAGCGAGCCGTTGCGCCGGATGGTGACGTTCCGTCAGTTCAATCTGCTCGACTCCTTCGGCTGGCTCGATGACATCGACATCGTGTTCTGTCGCAACGTGCTGATGTATTTCGATCCCCGCAACAGAGCGAGCGTGATGAACAGGATCGCGGAAATTCTCCCGCCAGACGGCTATCTGATCCTGGGTCCGGTCGAGACGCCGCAGGGTGTTTCGACTGAATTCGAGGCTGCCGAGGGCATGCCCGGCGTTTACGTCAAGTCGCGGCGCTCTCTGCCGCGCGCGCTCAGCGCCTGATCACCAGGTATCGACAAAGCGGCCACTGCCTTTGCCGGGCGGCACCGATTTCAGCCCGCGCAAGATCCAGCGCCGCGTGTCCGCGGGATCGATCACGTCGTCGATCTCCAGATACGCCGCCATGTTGATCGCCTTGCCGCGCGCGTAGGACTCCGCGACCTTCTTCTGGAATAGGGCTTCGCGCGCTTCCGGCGTCGGCTCGGCTTCGAGCTCCTTGCGGAATCCCAGACGCACCGCGCCCTCAAGCCCCATGCCGCCGAACTCGCCGGTCGGCCACGACACGATGAAGAACGGCGCGTGAAAACTGCCGCCCGCCATTGCCTGCGCGCCGAGCCCGTAACCCTTGCGCAGCACGATGGCGAACATCGCGGTCGTCATCGTGCCGGAGACCACAAACATGCGCGAGGTGCGGCGAACCAGCGACGCCTTTTCGGCTTCCGGTCCGACCATGAAGCCCGGCGTATCGCAGAGCGAAACGATGGGAAGGCCGAAAGCATCGCATAGCTGGAGGAAGCGCGCGGCCTTGTCGGCGCAGGGCGCATCGATGGCGCCGGCGAGGTGCATGGGGTTGTTGGCGATGAGACCGAACGGATGCCCTTCGATCCGCACCAGCGCCGTGATCATGCCCGGCGCGAACTCGGGACGAAGTTCGAGAACCGAACCCGTATCGGCCAGCGCCGCGATCACCTTGCGGATGTCGTAGACGCGCAACCGGTGTTCGGGGATCAGGTGGCGAAGCGACTTCTGATCCGCGGCGCTCCACTGCGCGAGCGGGCCCTGGAAATAGGAGAGATATTTCTTTCCCGCCGCGACCGCTTCGGCTTCGTCTTCGACGGCGATGTCGACGACGCCATTCGGCACCTGCACCGACATCGGGCCGACCTCTTCGGGCGTGTAGACTCCGAGGCCGCCGCCTTCGATCATCGCCGGCCCGCCCATGCCGATGTTCGAATTCGCGGTCGCGATCACGACATCGCTGGAGCCAAGCAGGGCGGCGTTGCCGGCGAAGCATCGCCCTGAATTGATGCCGACGCGCGGCACGGCCCCGCTGAGCTTGGCATATTGCCGGAAGGTCGGGGTGTCGAGGCCAGCGACGCCGGGGAAATCGGTATCGCCGGGGCGTCCGCCGCCGCCTTCGCTGAACAGCACGATGGGCAGTTTCGAATCTTCTGCAACCTTCAGCAGACGATCCTTCTTACGATGGTTCATCGCGCCTTGCGTCCCGGCGAGCACGGTGTAGTCGTAGGCCAGCACCGCACAGCGCGCCTTCTCTTCACCGAACTGCGCGGCATTCACCGTGCCGATGCCGGTGATGATGCCATCGCCCGGCGTGTTCCTGATCAGATCATCCAGCGTGCGGCGGCGTTTTTGGGCCGCGAAGGCGAGCGCGCCGTATTCAATGAAGCTGCCGGGATCGACGAGATCGGCAACGTTCTCGCGCGCGGTACGCTGATTGGTCTTGCGGCGACGTGCGACGGCTTCGGGCCGGTTCGCGTCATCGCTGAACGCATGGCGCGCGTTGGACTCCGCGAGATCGGGGCGGATAAAATCAGGATGGACGGACTTTTCCGTCTCTGCGGCAGATCCTTCGACGTTCTCCGGCATCAGATAGATCAGCGCGTCGCCTTCATAGAGAACGTCACCCGGTTTTGCGGCAATCGCATGGACACGGCCGGAGACGCTTGCGCCGACGAGATGCTCCATCTTCATCGCTTCCAGCACGGCCACCGGTGTGCCCCGGCGCACGAGATCGCCAGCGGCGACCGAAAAACTCACGATCTTGCCCTGCATGGGTGCGGGTACGGCGATCGTGCCTTCGGGAGCGGAGGTCTGGGTTCTGGTAGCGGGCGCTGCTGAGACAGGCGCCGGTGCGATCTCTTGCGGCTTCCATTGCGCGCTTTCGCGTACCAGCGCCGCCATGTTGTCTTCGACAAGGCGCGTATGTGTGCGGCGTCCGGCGACTTCCGGGTTTTCCAGAAGCGCATGCAGGAAAGGAATGTTCGTCTCCATGCCGCCGATCACGAACTCGTCGAGCGCACGCTTCGCGCGTCCGAGCGCCAGCGTGTAGTCGGGCGCCTGCACGATGAGCTTGGCCAGCAGTGGATCGAAGGCCGGATTGGTCCGGTAGCCTTCATACCCGAACGTATCGACGCGCACGCCGGGACCAGATGGCGGCACGAAACGCGTCAACGTTCCACCGGACGGTTTGACCGAGCCGTCCTCTGCGATCTTCTCCATGTTGACGCGCAGCTGGATCGCCACGCCGCGGGGCCGTGGGATGTTTTCCTGCTTGAGGCCAAGATCGCGCAGCGAATTGCCGCGTGCGAGTTCGATCTGCACCGCGACCAGATCGATGCCGGTGATCTCCTCCGTCACCGTGTGCTCGACCTGAAGGCGTGGATTGCATTCGATAAAAGCAAACGCTGAGGCATGGCGCGCCGGCTTCGGATCGACCAGGAATTCGACTGTCGCGAGGCCCTTCAACTTCACGTCGTCGGCCAGCCACACCGCAGCGTCGCAAAGCTGCTGGCGCAGGTCGGGATCGAGCGCGGGGGCAGGCGCGATTTCCACGATCTTCTGGTGGCGACGCTGCAACGAGCAATCGCGTTCCCAGATGTGGCTTGCGGTCTTGCCGTCGCCCGCGACCTGCACCTCGATGTGGCGCGCACG
>CAZCJI010000128.1:0-7954 GCA_964498625.1 uncultured Rhizobium sp. | reverse complement strand
ATGAACTCCGCCGCTTCGGTCATCGCCGTGCCGGTCATGCCCGCGAGCTTGTCGTAGAGGCGGAAGTAGTTCTGGAACGTGATCGAGGCGAGCGTCACATTCTCCGGCTCGACATCGACGCCTTCCTTGGCCTCAAGCGCCTGGTGCAGGCCGTCCGAATACCGCCGGCCTTCCATCATGCGACCGGTAAACTCGTCGATGATAACGACCTTGCCGTTCTTGACGATGTAGTCCTTGTCTTTCTGAAAGAGCTTGTGCGCCTTCAGTGCCTGGTTCGCGTGATGGACAATGCCGATGTTTTCGATGTCATAAAGATCGCCGGTTTCGAGAAGACCGGCCTCGCGCAGCAGCTGCACCATGTGCTCATTGCCGGCATCGGTGAATGTTACCTGTCGCTGCTTCTCGTCGAGTTCGTAGTCACCCTTTTCCTCCGGCGTCGCATCCTTGCCGGATTTCTTCGGCGGAACGAGGTGCGGAATGAGGCTATCGACTTTACGGTAAAGTTCTGTGCGGTCCTCGGTGGGGCCGGAAATGATCAGCGGCGTGCGCGCTTCATCGACAAGGATCGAGTCCACTTCGTCGACGATCGCGAAGGAATGCCCGCGCTGCACCATCGTATCGATAGAATACTTCATGTTGTCGCGCAGATAGTCGAAGCCGAACTCGTTGTTCGTGCCGTAGGTGACATCGCACGCGTAGTTCTCGCGGCGCTGTTCATCGGTCAGACCGTGGACGATGCAACCAACGGTGAGGCCCAGGAAGCGATAGACCTGACCCATCCAATCCGCGTCGCGCTTGGCAAGGTAGTCGTTGACGGTGACCACATGCACGCCTTCGCTGGCGAGCGCGTTCAGATAAACGGGAAGGGTGGCGACGAGCGTCTTGCCTTCGCCGGTCTTCATCTCAGCGATATTCCCGAAATGCAGAACCATGCCGCCGACGAGCTGGACATCGAAGTGCCGCTGGCCAAGCGTACGCTTTGCCGCCTCGCGAACGACCGCGAAGGCCTCCGGCAACAGATCTTCGAGCGTCTCGCCCTTGGCAAGCCTATCCCTGAATGCGGGCGTCATGGCTTTGAGCTGGTCGTCGGACATCGCCTTGAAGCGGTCCTCGAGCGCATTGATCTCCGCGACCCGGTTCATCAGGGGCCGGATTTTCCGGTCGTTGGACGAACCGAAGAATCGTTGTGCAATCGCGCTGATACCCAGCATGAAAACCTCGAATTGGGCCTGAAACGGCCAGCCGGTGGGCAAACCGGCATGACAGCCGCGCCGGAGAGATAAGAACCGGCCACCCCCTTGTCAATTCGGCGGATTCCGGCCACATCCGCAGCCGTTTGGAAGGCTTTTATGACCCGCAAGCTACCCAAGACCGGAAAGGCCGCTGCAAAGGCCACGCATCCTGTTTCGCCGCTCGCCCCCAAATCCCTCGCCAAGCTGCCACCTTTGGCCGGCGTCCGGCTTGCTTCGGGCGCCGCGGGTTTGCGCTACAAGGATAGGACTGACGTCCTCGTTGCCGTGATGGCGCCGGGCACGCAGGTCGCCGGCGTGTTCACTCGATCCAAAACGTCGTCCGCGCCCGTCGATTGGTGCAGGGCACAGGTAAAGTCGGGTGTGGCGCGGGGGTTGGTCGTGAACAGCGGCAACGCCAACGCGTTCACGGGCAAGGCTGGTTATGAAGGTGCGCGGCAGGTCGCGGAGTCGGCGGCTGCAGCGATGGGTTGTCGCTCTCAGGAGGTATTTCTTGCATCTACCGGCGTGATCGGCGAGCCGCTACCCGCCGGGAAGATCACGCGCGTGCTCGCCGATCTTGTCGAAGCCGGTTCCGCCGGCGCTTGGCGCGAAGCCGCCGAAGCGATCATGACGACAGACACGTTTCCGAAACTGGCGACCGCCTCAGCGATGATTGATGGCCGCAAGGTCACGATCAATGGTATCGCAAAAGGCTCTGGCATGATCGCGCCGGACATGGCGACGATGCTGGCCTTCGTGTTCACGGACGCCACTCTGCCGGCGCCGGTCCTGCAGGAGTTGCTGTCGAGTGGTGCAGAGCGGTCATTCAACGCCATCACGGTCGATAGCGACACCTCAACCAGCGACACTCTTTTGCTTTTCGCGACCGGCAAGGGCAGCAAGCATGCGGCCATCGCGAAAGCGAGCGACAAGCGTCTTACCGAGTTCCGCCGCAAGCTCGACGAGATTCTTCTCGATCTCGCACTTCAGGTCGTCCGTGACGGGGAGGGCGCGGAGAAATTGATCCGCATCGACGTGACCGGCGCCGAATCTGACAAGGCCGCCAAGCGCATCGCGTTTTCGATCGCAAACTCGCCGCTGGTGAAGACGGCGATAGCAGGAGCGGACGCCAACTGGGGGCGCATCGTCATGGCTGTCGGAAAGAGCGGCGAAGCGGCAGACCGCGACAGGCTGAAAATCAGCTTTGGCAATCAGGTGGTCGCGGAAAAGGGTGAACGCGCCGCTAAGTATAACGAAGCCGCCGCGACGAAAGCCGTGTCCGGCCGCAACGTCGAGATCGCGGTCGATATCGGTCTGGGCAAAGGGCAGGCGCGTGTTTGGACTTGCGACCTGACGCACGGCTACATCGACATCAATGGATCGTATCGTTCCTAGTTCTTTAACATTGTCTTAGGGCTGGCCCGGCAAACAGGGAGACGCGCCGATGGAACCGCGCTTAATGTTGGTCGTCGCGTGCGCCCTTATCGACCCGGACGGGCGCGTGCTCCTTGCGCAGAGACCTCCGGGCAAGAATATGGGTGGGCTATGGGAATTCCCAGGCGGGAAAATCGAAGCCGGAGAGGCGCCCGAAGAAACGCTTATCCGCGAGCTGCAGGAAGAACTGGGCATAACGGTCAAGGAAGCCTGTCTGGCGCCGTTCACGTTCGCCTCGCACGCCTATCCGGAATTCCATCTCCTGATGCCACTGTATGTGTGCCGCCGTTGGGAAGGCACGCCACGAACGATCGAGCACGCCGCGTTGAGATGGGTTCGCCCGAAAGACATGGGCTCGTATCCAATGCCGCCTGCAGATTTGCCGCTTATTCCAATGCTGCGGGACCTTCTCTGAAGCGCTTTGCAAGGGATGAAAGCGGGACTACGGCCATTGAATACGCTTTGATTACGACGATTATCACGATCGGTATTCTGACTTCTATGCAGGCAATAGGCACCACACTCACCAACTTTTTTAACTCGATCAAGTTTGGTGGCGGCTAATCGTTCCTGATTTTGCGCTCGGATGTTCCGAGCGCATCGGCCAACCGTGTGGTTGCGGTGCCGGGCTTGAGCGGCTTTTGCTGACTCGCGTGTGGCGCCCAACCCGTTAGATAAACGATGTCGAACGTCGCGCGCAAACGGCCGTCCGGGTCCGCGTGACGGGATTGATAGTGTTCAAGCAACGCGGCCAGTGTCTTGCGGCGCAGCGGTTTGCGGCTGCGCTGCGAGAGCGCATTGGTTTCTCCATGTAGGCGCAGGTCGCGCACCAGATCCGCGAAATTGCGATATCGAACGGTCGTTCGCTCGACGTCGGCGACTGGCAGCGCAAAACCAGCGCGCTGCAGCAGACCACCGAGATCGCGAACGTCCGCAAGCGGCGCTACGCGGGGGCTGATGCCGCCGGTCGTTTCGGCTTCAGCGCTGGCGAAGGAGTTGCGCAGTTCGGACAAGGTGTCTCCACCGAAAAGAGCTGCGAGAAACAGACCGTCCGGCTTCAGGGCACGTCTGATTTGTGCGAGCACCCCTGGCAGGTCGTTTATGGCGTGCAGGGTCAAAGCACTGACGACCAGGTCGAAACTCTCCGGCTCGACCGGCAGCGCATCGTTTTCCGCCAGTGAAATATCGACCCAATTGCCGGCGGCTGCGCCAAGCCTCGCTCGTCCTTCGAGATCCAGGCCGTATTCGAAATGCCGGTTCACGGCAGCCAGTCTTTCGGCCAGGCCACCGGAGACTTCTTCCAGGAGAAAAGCATCCCCCGGAATGCCCGCAGCGCGGCTGCGATGACGCAAAACGGCCTGACGATCAAAGAGAAGAGGCGGACCCGCATTCATTGCGCTACAATAGCGTTCATGGGGGCGATCCTGAAAAGTGGCTGGCGCACGGTCGGGCGGAACGCCCTCGATCTTCTCTATCCGCCGCTTTGCATCGCCTGCCGTTCACAGGTCTCCGAACCGGGAAGTCTGTGTGCTTCCTGCTGGAAAGACATCGAATTTCTCGAAGGCCCCGCCTGCCGATGTTGCGGGTTGCCATTCGACCTCGATCCGGGGATCGACACGCTTTGTGCGGCCTGTCTGGCCGATCCACCATCTTTCGATCGCGCCTGTGCCGTCTTGCGCTATGACGAAAAGAGCCGAAGCCCGATCCTGGCTCTGAAGCACGGCGATCGCCTCGATCTTGTGCCGGGCTTCTCGCGTTGGCTGGATCGGGCCGGACGAGCTCTTTTGAATGAAGCCGATTTTATCGTTCCCGTGCCCCTGCATCCGGGCAGGCTCTGGAAACGCCGCTATAATCAGGCTGCCGAACTGGCGCGCCATTTGGGAAAAGCAGCCGGCAAGCCAGTCGCCCCCTTGGCTTTGCGCCGCGTCCGCGCCACCCCGAGCCAGGGCGCCATGCCGTCCGCAAAAGCCCGGCGCAGGAATATGCGAGGCGCTTTTCAGGTTCCGGACTCTTACTTGGCGGCAATCCACAATCGAGACATACTTCTGGTCGATGATGTGCTGACGACCGGCGCGACCGCTGACGCCTGTGCTCGTGTCCTGAAACGCGCAGGCGCCGCGAAAGTGAATGTATTGGCGCTCGCGCGCGTTGTTCGTCCATTAACTGGCGTTATATAAGCGTCACACATTGGCTGGGGCTGTGATTCTGTCGAGTGTCGCGTATGTCCAAGGTTCGTATCTATACCACACCGATTTGTCCCTATTGTGTTCGCGCCAAATCTCTTCTGAAGAAGAAGGGCGCTGATATCGAGGAGATCGATGTTTTCATGGACTGCGATGCGCGCTCCGAAATGGAGACAAAGACCCACGGCCGGCGCACCGTTCCGCAAATCTTTATCGGCGAAAAACATGTCGGCGGCTGCGACGATCTCTACGATCTGGATCGCGCCGGCGAACTCGATCCGCTGCTGGCGGGATGACCGGCGCCTTTCGCGCGGCCTGCGTTCAGCTTCGATCTTCGGATGACGTCGCGGAGAACATCCGCGCCACATCGGATTTGATCCGCGAGGCGAAGGCAAAAGGCGCGCAGTTCATCGCCACGCCTGAAAACACAACGCTCATGGCGCCGGACGGCGGTGCGAAGCTCGAGCGAAGCTTTCCGGAAGACCGCGACCCGGCAATACCTGCATTCACGGCCCTCGCCAAAGACCTGGGCGTGTGGCTCCTGATCGGATCGCTTGCGATCAAGGTCAGCGACACCAAGACTGCGAACCGCTCATTCCTGATCCGCCCCGATGGGGGCATCGCCGCGCGCTATGACAAGATCCATATGTTCGATGTCGATCTTCCATCTGGCGAAACTTATCGTGAGTCCAACACGGTCGCTGGCGGTTCGCGCGCCGTGACCGCCGATCTGCCCTGGGGCAGGATCGGATTGACCATCTGTTACGATTTGCGCTTCCCGCAGCTTTATCGCGCGCTCGCGCAGAAAGGCGCGTTTCTCTTGACCGTACCGTCGGCGTTTACGGAGACGACCGGCAAGGCGCATTGGCATGTGCTTCTGCGCGCACGCGCCATCGAAAACGGCGCGTTCGTGATTGCGCCGGCGCAGGGCGGAACGCATGCGAACGGGCGCCAGACCTACGGCCACTCGCTGATCGTCGCGCCTTGGGGCGAGATCCTCGCCGAGGCTGGAACGGAGCCGGGGGTGATCCTCGCCGATATTGATCCGGCGCTGGCTGAAGCCGCGAGAGCGCGCGTGCCCAACCTCAAACATGACCGCGCGTTCGAGGGGCCATGATCGTTTACAATCTGCGTTGCAAGAACAGCCACGAATTCGAAGGCTGGTTCAAAAACAGTTCCGCCTTCGATGCACAGGCCGGGAGCGGAAAACTCGTCTGCCCGGTCTGCAATTCGAAGAAGGTCGAAAAGGCGATGATGGCGCCCGCTGTCTCGGGCACAAAAAAGGCCGACATTTCCGCCCCGGAAGAGATGCGCAAAATGCGCCAGTTCATGACGGGGTTGCGAAAGCATGTCATCGAGAATGCCGAGAACGTGGGGCCAAAGTTCGCCGAAGAAGCCCGCAAGATTCACTACGGCGAAGTCGAGGAGCGCCCGATCTACGGCGATGCGACCGTCAAAGAAGCCGTTGAACTCGTCGAGGAAGGCATCGACGTGGCGCCGTTGCCGCCCGATCTGGATGAGGCGGCGAATTGACTTGAAGCCTCAGCGCGCGGCGACCAGCATGTAGTTCACGTCCGTATCGGTCGAGAGCTTCCAATTCCAGGATAGAGGATCAAACGCGACCCCTTGTTGTCTCTTGACCGTAAGTTCCGCCCCTTCCAGCATGGCGCGAAGCTTTGCGGGTTCGACGAACCGGCTCCAGTCATGCGTGCCGCGTGGGAGCCATCCGAGAACGTATTCCGCGCCGATCTTGGCGAGCGCCAGGGACTTCAACGTCTTGTTGAGCGTGGCCACGAACATCAGTCCGCCCGGCTTGACCAGCCGCGCGCAAGAACCGATGTAGGAGGAAAGGTCGGCAACATGCTCGACCACCTCCATGTTCAGGACGACATCGAAGGCGGCCCCTTCTTCCGCCAGCGCCGCCGCGGTCATCTCGCGATAGGTAACGGGCAGGCCCGTCGCTGCAGCATGGGCGGACGCCGTCCTGACGTTACGCTCCGACGCGTCCGCGCCAAGGACATTAAACCCTAACCGTGCCATCGGTTCGCTGAGCAGGCCGCCGCCGCATCCGATGTCGAGCAAAAACAGGCCGTCAAAGGGAACGAGCGACCGTGAGTCGCGCCCGAAATGATCTGCTGCCACATCGCGGATGAAGGCGAGCCTGACGGGGTTGAACTTGTGTAATGGGGCGAATTTTCCCGTCGGGTCCCACCACTCGTCCGCTATGGCGGAGAACTTTGCGACCTCAGCGGCATCTATGGATGGAGTTTCGGTCATGGGTGCGTTTCGGCGTTGAGCATAGGCCATGTGCCGTCTATGTATGGCCTCAACGGGTTGAGTGCGCAAACGAATGTCCAAGATCGTCATGAAATTCGGCGGAACGTCGGTCGCCAATATCGACCGCATCCGCCATGTCGCCACGCTAGTGAAACGGGAGGTCGATCGCGGCAATCAGGTCGCCGTGACGGTTTCAGCGATGGCAGGCGAAACCAACAAACTGGTCGCCTGGACGCGCGAACTTTCGCCTATGCATGATGCGCGAGAGTATGACGTGGTCGTGGCTTCCGGCGAGCAGGTTTCGGCCGGTCTCATGGCCATCGCGCTACAGGCCATCGGTATCACGGCGCGGTCCTGGATGGGCTGGCAAATCCCCGTGCGGACCTCGTCGGTTCATAGCGCGGCGCGGATCGAGAGCATCGATCCCGCCGATCTCAACACTCGTCTGGCGAATGGCGAGACGGCCGTGGTGGCGGGCTTTCAGGGCATTACATCCGACAACCGCGTTACGACCATTGGCCGCGGCGGCGGCGATACCAGCGCTGTCGCTGTGGCAGCGGCACTCAAGGCCGACCGCTGCGACATTTATACGGATGTCGATGGCGTCTACACGACCGATCCGCGCATCGTGCCCAAGGCCCGGCGCATGGAGAAAATCTCCTACGAGGAAATGCTCGAACTGGCGTCTCTAGGCGCGAAGGTCCTTCAGACGCGGTCTGTTGAAATTGCCATGCTTCACCGCGTGCCCGTCCGGGTGCTCTCGACTTTCGATCCAGAGGCCGGCGGCACGCTTGTCTGCGACGAGGAAGATATTGTGGAAAAGAAACC
>CAZCJI010000127.1:0-7956 GCA_964498625.1 uncultured Rhizobium sp. | reverse complement strand
GGCACCGAGCCCCCCTCGCCTCGGATGGTGAACGGTTCGAACGGCTCGTGGATCTCATGGAGATTGCAGATCGATGGATAGGAACTTCCTTCAGCTTGCACAAAGCAATACCCGAACCGCGCCATCAGGCCCTCCATCGCCGAAGCATCGGTATGGACATCGACCCGCTTTCGCATGTGCATTGCGACCATGCGCAGATCGTCAAGCCCGTTCACTTGGTCGGCGTGATCGTGCGTGATCAGAACGCCGTCGAGCGAGGCGCAACGCGCATCCAGCAATTGCTGGCGCATGTCAGGAGACGTATCGACCAGCACAGTTGTTTCACCGGCGGAAGATCTGCGCCGCGCCAGCATCGAGCATCGCGTGCGCCGGTTTTTCGGATTGCCGGGATCGCAGGCGCCCCAATCGCCTGCATTATCCGCCCCGCCAAGACGCGGCACGCCGCCCGACGATCCGCAGCCGAGGATCGTTACTTCAAGAATGTCGGTCATTGCGGACGCTGAACCTTGGTGAAAAGCCGGAAGAAATTATCGGTCGTTACGGTGGCGAGCTCCTCCGGAGTCATGCCCTTGAGACCCGCCAGCATTGCCGCCGTATGCACGACAAACGAAGGCTCATTCCGCTTTCCACGAAATGGCATCGGCGCGAGATAGGGCGCGTCGGTCTCCACCAGCAGACGATCGGCCGGAACGTCCTTGAGCGTATCGCGCAACTCGCCGGAATTCTTGAACGTCGCAATGCCGGATACAGAAATGGAAAAGCCGATCTCGAGTGCTGCTTCGGACAGCCGCCGCGTGCCCGTGAAACAATGCAGCAACCCCGTGAAAGGCGCGCGCGCCATTTCTTCGCGGAGAACCGAGATCGTGTCGTCGTCTGCGTCGCGTGTGTGAACGATCAGCGGCAGGCCGGTCTGTCGCGCAGCCTCGATATGGTGACGGAAATTGACGATTTGCTGTGCGCGTGGCGAATGCTCGTAATAATAATCGAGCCCGGTCTCGCCGATACCGACGACCTTGGGATGCTTGGCGTGCTCGATCAGAACTTCCGCGTTGTCGAGCAACTCGCCTTCGGCCTCATGCGGATGCACCCCGACGCTGCACCATACATCGGGAAAACGCTCCGCCACTGCGCGGACACCCGGAAACTTGTCGAGTTTGGTGCCGATGCTGACGCAGGTTTTCACGCCGGCATCGCGTGCCCGCTGCACTACGGCGTCGAGTTCGGGCTGGAACGTGTCGAAATCGAGATGGCAATGAGAGTCGACAAGCATCACAAACTTCCTGCGCACTGCGCCGCGTCGTTGAGTGCGCGCGCTGATGACAGAACCGTCTGGCGCGGATCGAGATGCAGCCCCGCGGTGCGCGCGAAATTGCGTTCGAGTTTTTCCCAAGCCTCGATCCAGCGGTCGAGCCGCGCGGGATTTTTGGTCGCGCGCGCGCGGATGCGATCCATCAGCGCCTGCGACAGGAACGCGCCGAAATTGTCGAGGCCGTCGGTTATACGGTTGAGCTTGTCGGCGAATGTCATCAGCGCCGCCAAATCCGGCGCGGCGGCGTGTTCGATCAGGTTATCGGCTTCCCCTGCGAGACTGACACCCTCGCCGCCCGCGAGCTGCAGCGCGAGGCCGATCGAGCCGCCGCTCAGCCGCGCGATCGAAGCGCGTTCCTTTGCCTTTAGTTCTGGCGTAAGCGATTTCAATTCGGCCTCGACGGCATCGTCGCTCAAGGGCCGCAGGCTGATGCGTTGGCAGCGCGAACGGATCGTCGGCAACAAGCGCCCTGGAACATTCGCGACCAGGAGCAGCATCGCGCGCGATGGCGGTTCCTCGAGAAGCTTGAGCAGCGCATTGGCCGCCGCGTCGTTCATGTCATCAGCGGTATCGATAATCGCGACGCGCCAGCCGCCAGCGCCGGATGTCATGCCGAAGAAGCCGCCGAGTTTGCGGATCTCCTCGACCGGCAACACGGTCATCAGCTTGCCCTGCTCGTTGTATCCGCGTTTGAGCACGAGCATCCCTGGATGCGACGCAGAGGCTACCTGGATCGACGCTGCATTGTTCTCCGGGACTGACAAATCGGCCGGACCATCGGCTGTCGCGCCGAATGCGAGCAGATAGCGCGCGATGCGGTATGCGAACGTCGCCTTGCCTATACCCGGAGGCCCGGTGATCAGCCACGCCTGTGGCGGCCGCCCCCCGCGGATCGCGCGTGCGGCGCGCGCCAGCGCTTCGTCCTGCCCGATCAGGCGATGCGTCTCGCGCGGATGCGCAAAGCCTTCGAGACGGTCGGTCTCGACAATTTCCAGGGGCTTGGAGCGCTTTGCCATGCGTTCTTATAGAGCGAAACGATGCGCGACCGCATCCCAGATCGCCTGCGCCACGTCGTCCTCGCTGCCGGTGGCGTCGATCACGACGCAGCGATCCGGCGAACGGCGCGCAATGTCCAGGAACGCCTGACGGAGCTTTTCATGGAACTGGACATCGAATTTTTCGTAACGCGATTCCTCGCTGCCGCGCGCCAGCGCACGCAAGAGGCCCGTCTCGACCGGAAGGTCAAGAACCAGGGTCAGATCGGGCCTGAAATCCTCGAGCACGACGGACTCGATGCGGCGGATGGTCTCGCGCGGCGTGCCGCGGCCCACACCCTGATAGGCATACGTCGAATCGGTGAAGCGGTCGCAGATCACATATTTCCCGGCATCCAGCGCGGGCTGGATCGTGCGCGCAACATGATCGGCCCGCGCCGCGAACAGCAGGAGCATTTCTGTAAGCGCATCCCAGCGTCCCGGTTCGCCGGTCACAAGCAGTTTGCGAATTTCCTCCGCGCCCGGCGAGCCGCCGGGCTCACGCGTCGCGATACAGGAGGCCCCGCGCGCTTCCAGCGTTTTCACCAACCGCCTCGATTGCGTGGACTTGCCGGTGCCTTCGCCGCCTTCGAGTGTGATGAAATGTGCGCTCACTTCTTGCCTGAGAACATCATCTGGATGCCGAGCATCATGCGGCCGAAGATGCCCGTGCGCGGCACGTCATGCGTGGCATAGAGCGGCACGGCGAGACCGGGAAAATCCGGCGCCGTCACTTTCAGCGTGCCGATCTTCTGGCCCGCCGCGATGGGCGCCTTGACCGGGCCGTCATAGGCCACCGTGACTTTCATGCCGGCACGGGAGTCGACCTGCAATGTCAGCGCCAATGGCGCCTTCACGGTCATCGGAACGCTGGCCTCCGTGCCGCCCCACACTTGCGCCTGCCCGACGGCGTCGCCGGGCTTGAACAACTGGTACTGACGGAATTCGCGGAATGCCATGTCGATGATGCGGCCCGCCTCCTCGCTGCGCTTGATGTTCGGAAAGTAGTCGTTGTTGTACTCGGGATAGCGCAGCCCGTTCAGCACCAGGATGATGCGGCGATCCCCGCGTTTCGCCGATGCGGTGATGCCATAGCCCGCGGCATCGGTGTGACCGGTCTTCAATCCGTCGGCACCCTGAACCTTGTCGAGCGTCAGGTCGCGATTGGGCTGCGTGATCTGCTTGCCCTGATCGGTCGTCGTGTAACTGCGGACGCTGAAGTAATGATAATATTGCGGGTAATCGTAGATCAGATGCCGCGCGAGCTTGGCGAGATCCAGCGCCGACATCGCCTGTCCCGGAGGTTCGGGCAGCCCGTTGGGATTCACAAAATGCGATTGCGTGAGGCCGAGCTGTTTCGCGCGCGCATTCATCATCGTGACGAAATTCTCCGTCGTCCCGCCGAGCCCTTCCGCGACGACGACGCAGGCATCGTTGCCCGAAACGACGATGATGCGCTGGATCAGATCCTCAACGGTGAGGTTGTCGCCAACGCGGGTAAATCCCGTCGATCCGCCGGTCTTCCACGCCGCTTCCGAAACGGGGAATTTGTCGGTGAGCTTGATACGGCCATCTTTCAGTTCCTTGAACACAAGCTCGATGGTCATCAGCTTGCTCATCGAAGCCGGCGGCATGGGAACAAGCGCGTCTTTTGCCCACAGAACCTGCCCGGTGTCCCCATCCATGATCAGCGCATGCTCGGCATTGGTCGAAAAGGCCGCCAGAGCGGGCTGAACCGATGCGATAAGAAAGATGGCAAGGCCGATGAAACCGGTACGCCGCATGAACTCGCTCCGCTGAAGGCCGATCTACTGATCGACGACAATATGTGCGTCGTTACTACCAAGTTCGCTCAGATGCGCCAACGCGGCATCGGCGTCCGCATTGTTGTCCATCGGTGCGGTACGCACGCGATAGAGCGTCTGGCCGTTCTTCTTGGTCGTGGAGACGCGAAGATCACCGCCCAACTCGTCGCGAAGCCGCATTGCGTTCTCATAGGAACCGAACGCGCCGACCTGCACATAGAGATGGGTGGCCGCAGGAACTGGAACCTGCGTCACCTGCCCTGTCGGCGGCCCGGCCTCCGCCGGAATCGGATCGGGCGCGGGTTTGGGGAGCGATGCGACACGGACGGGCGGTGACACCGGGGCATTGGGCACAACGGGCAGCTGGTCGATATCGACATCCGGGGTCGGTGCGGCCGGAACCGCGGAGGCGATTTCTGGCGGCGTCTCGTCGATGTCCTGCGGCTTTCCGTCTGGCTTTGTGGCGTGAGCCATATAGGTCACGCGCACCCGCGCCGTGCCCTGATTGTAGAAGCCGAGCAGCTTCGCGGCCTGCTCGGAGACGTCGATGATGCGCCCCTTGGCGTAAGGCCCGCGGTCATTCACGCGCACGATGAGCGATTTTCCGTTGTCGAGATTGGTCACGCGCACATTGACGGGCATGGGCAGCGTGCGATGCGCGGCCGTGATGTCGCCGGCGTTGTAGACTTCGCCGTTCGCGGTCGGGCGGCCATAGAAGCTCGGGCCGTACCAGGAGGCGATACCGGTCTCGTCATAGTCCGGCTGCTCTTTCGGATAATACCAGGTGCCCTCGATCTGATACGGCTTGCCAACCTTGTAGACCCCGTTGCTTTGCGGCGCCGTGGGTGTGGGGATATAGGCGGTTTTCTCGGTTGTGCAGGCGGCCGCGAGCGCGCTCAGGGCGATGACGGCGAGCAGCTTGCGAGAGGTCTGCATTTTTCGAGGCCCGAATCGATGGCTCCCAGCGCGAGCAAGGTAGTGGAATGCCAACCAGTGCTCAATCCGCATGGGAAATATGAATGGATTTCCATTCTTTCTGCGTGCCGCTGGAGTTTTAGTTATTACTGGCCAATCCGAAATTCCGTGGAAATCCGACGCTGACCCCGGCACCCTACGCCGCCGCGTCCGCCGTCGTGCTAACCCGTCTAGTGGCGATTTGGGTGGCGGTCGAAAGAGAGGTACGGCACTTCAAAGTCAAATTTCCCGAACGCCGAAACAGAACGACAATGCGCGCAGTTGAAACTGCGCCATGGCGCGCAATGTCCGCGCCATCGGCAGGTCAAGGTCACCAACTGCCGCGAGTAGATCAAGAAAATATAAGCGGTTTTTGTGCTGGATAACATCGAACGCTTCCTCGAAGCCAGAACACCCGGCTTCGCGCATCAGCCGATAGAAAATTCCCTTACAAAGTCGCGGAAATTTCTGGTTCCCTATCATTAGAAACGGCAAAGAAATGGCTTCGGCGGTTTTGTCGATGGGGGGAATCCAATCGCGCTCCGAACTCGTCGACCCCTCTGCATTTTGCTTGATCTGCAAGCGCATCGACGGCACGTTTGTAACGAGAGGAAGGCTATATGCCAACGGACGCGGCGTCGCGAATCCCCACGTGCGAAAAAACTCGAAAGAGTCGAAGTCAGAGTATTCCACGCAAACCTCTCCCGGAAAGGTCCCTTGCAGCGAAATTCCATCGGACATTTCGAAGCCAGCACTTGCTCCATGGTTCGCCAGTTCCATGACAGGTATGAGGACTGATCGATTCCGATATGAGATCGAGCGCGCAAACATGAAGCGGTTCTGAACCAACTCGTCCGTCACGTCTTGGAACCACGGAGCCAACCGGTATTTCGCTATCAGATCATCGCGCAAGACAGCCGGAAGCGCGGCCGCCATTTCGACCGCTTGTCGAGCCTCGTCGCCGCCGCCGCCGCCCCACCCGTAGGTCTGTTGATATCGATCAAGCCATGCCCGTTCGCGATCGCTGACTTTGGAATGGGAACCCACCCGCAATTTGCCGTCGGCAAAATCCATGTCTTCCCTGCTGATCAGCAAATTTTCAGGAACATGAATAGTGACAGGCTTGGCGGGATCGACAGGAAAGAGGCCGCGTCCGAATTCCCCCTGTCCTAGCTGGATGTTGTCAGCGATTCCACCGAGCGCCCGGAATTCATCGAGAAGTTCGTCCCACGCAGCCATGAGCCAGTTCTCCGTGAAAGCGTCATCTATCGTAGGGGCGGTGTATTTGGGACTGCAAGCCGGCGGCGATGCCGGTATCACTGTCTATCCGGCCTCTGGAATAATCGGCCGCGCGGGATTCTCAATGAAATGCGGGACCGGGAGCTATGCCCGTCATCCCTTATGACCAGCACCCGCAGTTGTTTCGGGACTGCGAGAAACACTAGAGAAGCGACGGCGAAGCCCGAACGGCCTGATGAAGGAATGGTCCATTGCGGCGAAGAAACTCGGGCTGGGTGTATCACTTCATGTTCTGCGCCACACACCCATCGCATCTGATCGCCCAGAGTAGAAACGATCTGAGAATGCTGCGGCGGCATTCCGGTGGCAGTTTCGAAGATGTTGCATTCAGAAGCGCCGCTAAGTAATTGATCTCCATTGCGGAGGGGTGTCTGAGCGGTTGAAAGAACCGGTCTTGAAAACCGGCAGGCTCGCAAGGGTCTCGTGGGTTCGAATCCCACCCCCTCCGCCAGCGCATGCAAAATCAACCTTATAATCGCAGAATACGTTGTAAAGACGCAGCGATTCTGTATTTTCGCGCGGTTCCGCGTTCAGCGAGGGAAGCCGTGCAGAAATTCGTGACCGCCTTGATCCTGTTGGTTCTCGCTGGAACCGGCGCACAAGCCAAGGCAACCGACGGCGGCGTTTGCCCGAGATCCGCTGCAGGCAGCATTGCGACGAACCCTCCCGATCTCTACAGCGCCAACGGCGTGCTCAACGTCACGTTCAACTACAACACGTCGGTCGACAATGCAGGCCGCACCCTGTTCTGCTTCACGACGCCAGACGGCACCGAATCTCCCACGCTGCATGTCAATCCCGGCGACACGATCAATGTCGCGCTGACCAACGCGGTTCCCAATCCCAAGGGTGGACCTGCGGAAGTGATGTTCGACAAAAGCAAGGCCTGCGGCGACACGACGATGACCGAAGCCTCGGTCAATCTCCATTTTCATGGAACCAACGTTTCGCCGAAATGCCACAGCGATGAAGTCATCCATACACTGATCAATTCCGGCGAGACTTTTTCCTATGCGATCAAAATCCCGAAGAATGAGCCGCCGGGTCTGTACTGGTATCATGCGCATGTACACACGTTGAGCGAAGCGGCCCTACTGGGCGGCGCTAGCGGCGTGATCGAAGTCGAAGGCATCGCCAATCTGCAGCCCGCCGTCGCCGGCCTTCCGGAACGTTTCCTGGTAATGCGCGATCAGAACGTCGAAAGCAATCAGCGGAGCGGCGCGCAACCATCGTGGGATGTGTCGTTGAACTACATCCCGGTGTCGTTTCCGAAATATGTCCCGGCGGTCGTTCAGACCACCGCCGGTGCGCAGGAGTTTTGGCGTTTCACCAATGCATCGGCGGACACCATTGCCGACATTGAGCTGAAATACGACGGCAAGGCACAGCCACTTCAGGTCGTGGCTTATGACGGGGTTCCGACAGGATCGCAGGATGGCAAGCGCCAAGGCACAATCGTCATGGAGAAGGATGTTGTGGTTCCTCCCGGTGGCCGGGTTGAATTTATCATGACCGATCCACCGGTCGGCGTTCAGAAGGCGCAACTCATCACTAA
>CAZCJI010000126.1:0-7974 GCA_964498625.1 uncultured Rhizobium sp. | reverse complement strand
CAACCGGAAGCGAACGACGACCTTGATGTTCCATGCGATCGCGCAAAATCCGCGCGCGGTTTCGAAGATGTGATAGTGCACGGTCACGATCCCGCTCCTGTCTCTAGCGTAACACAGATATTCTCGCCGCCGCGCACTTCCACCCGGTTCTTGCGGCATCGGGAGGAATAGCTCCCATGCCGGTGTGGATGTGGACATCGAAGCGGTCGCCGCTACCTTCGGCACATGACCGATTCCAGTCTGCTCGAGTATCCGATCCGTACCGCGCTGATGACGCGCCAGGCGCATCTGGCCGAGATCAACGGTCCGGCGCGGCGCTATCCCGCCGATATCGCGCCGTTCGCATCCGTCGAAGCGCAGACGCTTGAGAATTGGGAAGCGCTGCATGCGCTGATGGGCGCGGACCAGCCCGCGGTGCTGTTCACGCCGGAGCCCGTCGTGCCGTCGGGCCCGCTGGAGATCGTGATGGCCGCGTTCGGCGAACAGATGATCGGAACGCCCACGGATATCGGCGGCGCAATGCCGGAGATCGTCAATCTCGGCGATGCCGACGCGCCGGAGATGCGCGCGCTGGTCGAACTCACGCGGCCAGGACCGTTCGGCCCGCGCACGCATTATCTCGGGCGCTTCTTCGGCGTACGCATCGACGGGCGTCTCGCCGCGATGACGGGCGAGCGCATGACGCCCGGCGACTACACCGAGATGACCGCGGTGTGCGTGCATCCCGATTTTCGCGGACGCGGTTACGCGCAGGCTTTGCTGGCCCATGTCTCGCGCCAGATCGCGGCGCGGGGCGAAATCCCGTTCCTGCACGTGTTCTCGGAGAACCACTCCGCTATCGCCCTCTACAAGCGGCAGGGCATGACGGTCCGCCGCCGCCTGCATGTTACCGTGCTCGGCCGCATCGGCGACAATCTTAAGGAAAAGATGCCCCACTGACGGGACCCGCCCGGCGTCCCTTTTCGATTTGCGGCAAATCCAATGCTCCGCCCTAACCTGTCTTTAGGGGTGAACGATTTAGCGTTTGCGTGTGACCACGCCGCTCGAACGCTACGAATACTATGCCGTGCGCACCGACCGCATCGATGCCGCGCGCGCGCGGCGCACTTGGGTAAACCTCGTCGTGCTCCTGACGCTGGCTCTCATTCCACTGGCCAGCCTCTGGTTTGTTTCTTCGAGCCAGCCCCTATCGCCCGAGGAGACGCTGGCGATCGAAAAGAGCGTCTACTATCCGAACTGCGCGGCCGCGCGCGCAGCGGGCAAAGCGCCCATCTTCGAAGGTCAGCCTGGCTACCGGTCGGAACTGGACCGCAATGGCGACGGCATCGCGTGCGAGCCGTTCAACCCGCACTAATTCCATCGTCGAAGAATTTCCCGCGGTGCGGAGTTATTCCGTTCCGATAGCGACACTGACGTCCAGATTCAGCGTGCCCTTGTACCTGCCGCGCGAGTTCTTGAACCACGCGTACAGGGTGGAAACAAAAGCGTCGGTTTTGCCCTCGCCGGACGCATCCGTGAGTTTGTAATTGTCGCCATAGAACACCATCGGGTCACTGCTGCAGCCGAACGAATAGCTTTCGGTGCCCGTCTTGATCTTTCCGTACAAGCTCTTCTTGGGGGCTTTGATTTTCATCCGCGGGTTACCGCCGCAATCGTATATGGAAGAATCGGTGGTCGAGTTCCATTTGTAGAAGGTACTTACCAGAGGCACCATTTTGTGGAAGTCCGAAGCCGGAACGGATGTGTAGACACTAAACGTGTATGTGATGTGCTGGGCTGTCTGGTTGTGCACCTTCGTCTTGTTGACGACGTGACCTGCATGCAGAGCCCGAACGTGCATTTTCGGGGCGGCTGCAGCGAAGGCGGGAGCGGCCAGCGCGCACAGCGCCGTACCGCCAAGTAAAGTTCTCGTCAGTTTGTTCATGGCGATTCCCCTCATTCGTAAACTATTGAATGAACACATCGACATTGAGATCCATCACGCCTTTGTATCTGTTGCCGGAGATTTTGAAAATGCCGATCAACTTCGATTGGAACGTGTCGGTTTCTCCAGCCACACCCGTCTTGTTTGACCATGTGTCTCCGTAGAAGGTGGTTGGCCCGCTGGGGCAGCCTAGTGAATAGGTCTCGGTGGCGGTGCCAATCTTCGCGTAGATCGACTTCTTCGGCGCCTTGATCTTCTCCTTCGGCGTCGAGCAGAGGGTGCCGCTGCTGTTCCACTTATAGTACGTGTAGATGAGGTGCGTTTTCGGCGGCGCATTTGCCGGCTGATAGGAGTAAACGCCGGTCGTGTAGTCGCAGTGCTGCACATGAGGTGGGCACGGCCGCTCGGTCTTGTTCACGGTATGGCCGGCATGCAGCGCGGTAACACGGAGGGCCCGATGCTGTTGCTGGGCCATGCCAGGCGACGCTGTCAGGGCACTGAGCGCCACGCCGCTGAGCAGAGTTCTCGTCAGTTTGTTCATGGTGATCCTCTGTTTCGCGAACTACTGAATGATGACGCTGACATCGAGGACCAACTCGCCCTTGTACTTGTTGCTGGAGTTCTTGAAGTGGCCGATCAGCTTCGACTGGAACGTGTCGGTTTCGCCCGCAACGCCTGTTTTGTTCGACCATGTGTCGCCGTAGAACGTGGTTGGGCCGCTGGGGCAGCCGAGTGAATAGGTCTCGGTGGCGGTGCCGATCCTCGCGTAGATCGATTTCTTCGGAGCCCTGACCTTCTGCTTCGGACTCGAGCAAAGGGTGAAGCTGCTGTTCCACTTGTAATACGTATAGATGAGGTGAGTCTTCGGCGGTGCGCTGGCAGGCTGGTAAGAATACACGCCAACTGAGTAAGTGGAGCAGTCGCGATGACATGTTCCATCAGGTTGCTTCTTGGTCTTGTTCACCGCGTGACCTGCATGCAGCGCGGTAACACGCAAGGCTATATGCGTGGGTTGTGCTATGGCTGGAGCAGCCATCAGAGCCCCGGCGGCGGCACTCCCTAGCAAGGTCTGCGTTAGCTTGTTCATGGCGATCCTCTCGTTCGCGAACTACTCGATGAAGACGCTGACGGCGAGTGGCAATGTTCCCTTGTACTTGTTGCCGTTCACCTTGTAATGGCCGACCAGCTTCGACAGGAACGTGTCGGTTTCGCCAGCCACGCCCGTTTTGTTTGTCCATGTGTCGCCGTAGAACACGGTCGGGCCGCTGGGGCAGCCTTCCGAGTATGTCTCGGTGGCGGTCCCGATCTTCGCGTAGATCGACTTCTTTGGGGCTATGACGTGCTGCTTTGGTTTCGAGCAGAGTGTGAAGCTGCTGTTCCACCTGTAATACGTGTAGATGAGGTGCGTTTTCTTGGGCGCATTCGCGGGCTGGTAGGAGTAAACGCCGAACGTGGTTGTGGAGCAGTCGCGATGACATGTTCCGTTAGTTTGCTTTTTGGTCTTGTTGACCATGTGACCTTCGTGCAGGGCCGTAATGCGGAAGGCTGGATGCGCAGACTGAGCCATGGCCGGAGCAGCCATGAGAGCTCCGGCGGCAGCGCTGCTGAGCAGGGTTCGGTCTAGTTCATTCATCGGAACGTTCCTCCCACTACTCGATGAACACGCTGACATCGAGGTTCAGCGTGCCTTTGTACTTCTTGCCAGAGCTTGTGAATTTGGCGGCCAGCGTGGAAACGAAGCGGTCGGTCTCGCCAGATGTGCCGGTCTTGTTTGTCCATGTGTCGCCGTAGAACACGGGCTGCACGCCGTTGGTGCAGCCGAATGAATACGTCTCGGTGGCGGTGCCGATTTTCGCGTAGATCGATCGCTTCGGAGCTTTGATCCTCGTTTTCAGAGGCGTGCAGGTAAAACTGTCGCTCCAGGAGGTCACCCACTGATAATACGTATAGATGAGGTGCGTCTTCTTGGGCGCACTGGCGGGCTGCTCGCTGTATACTCCGAACGTATACGTCAGGTGCGTCGCGCCCTGATTGAGCAGCTTGGTCTTGTTCACCGCATGACCGGCGTGCAGCGCCACAGGGTGGAAGCCCGGATGCGTGGGCTGAGCAATGGCGGGCGTGACCAGTAGAGCTCCAGCGGCGGTACTGCCAAGCAGGGCTTGAGTAAGTTTGCTCACGGCCGTCCTCTCATTCGCGCACTACTCGATGAACACGTTGACGGTCATGCCAAATTGGCCCCTGTACTTCTTGCCGTCGGCCTTGAAATGGCCAATCAGCAGCGACCGGAATCTGTCGGTTTCGCCAGCAACGCCTGTTTTGTTTGTCCATGTGTCGCCGTAGAACACGGGCTGCACGCCGTTGGTGCAGCCTTCTGAATATGTCTCGGTGGCGGTGCCGATCTTCGCGTAGATCGACTTCTTCGGCGCCCTGTTTTTCGTTTTCGGATTCGTGCAAATGCTGAGCTGGCCGGAGATAGTGCTGTTGAATTTGTAAAACGTGTAAATCAGATGCGTTTTCTTGGGCGCTGACGCCGGCTGGTAGGAATAAACGGAATAACAATAAGTGGTGCTGCGGGAGCAATCATTGGCTCCATCCTTCCGCACTTTGGTCTTGTTGACCGCATGACCTTCATGCAGCGCTGTAATGCGGAAGGCTGGATGCGCGGGCTGAGCAATGCTAGGCGCCGCTGTTAGCGCACTGAGCGCCGCGCCACCAAGTAAAGTCCTCGTCAGTTTGTTCATGGCCGTCCTTTCATTCGCGCACTACTCGATGAACACGCTGACGTCGAGGTTCAGCGTGCCTTTGTACTTCTTGCCGGAATTCGTGAATTTGGAGATCAGTGTCGAAACAAATTGATCGGTCTCGCCAGACATGCCTGTCTTGTTGGTCCAGGTATCGCCGTAGAATACCTCCGGACCACTGGCGCAGCCGAACGAATAGGTCTCTCTGGCGGTGCCGATCTTCGCATAGATCGATCTCTTCGGAGCCTTAATCTTGTTTTCTTGCGGGAAACCGCAAAGGGTGGATTCTAACCATGCATAATACGTGTAGAACAGGTGCGTCTTCTTGGGCGCACTTGCGGGCTGATAGCTGTATAATCCGAACGTATACGTCAGATGCGTCGCGCCCTGATTGCGCGGCTTGGTCTTGTTCACCGCATGACCGGCGTGCAGCGCCACAGGGTGGAAGCCCGGATGCGTGGGCTGAGCCATAGCTGGAGCAGCTGCCAAAGCCCCGGCGGCAGCGCTGCTGAGCAGAGTTCTCGTCAGTTTCTGCATGGCGGACTCCCCTACCGATTCCGGCAAGTATCGCCGCGCCATGGCCCTCATGTCCTTATTAAGGGTCTTAAGGCGATCTCAGGCTCGATGGGCCTGATAGCCGGTCCAATGCAATATATGAAAAAATTCTCTCTCTAGGCCTTGAAACATAGGTTTATAGTCATATTTCTGGCCCATGAACCAGGAAATGCCCCAGGCCGCGGGCAAAGACGGCCAAACGAACCCTGCTGACTTCACGGATCAGCCCGCGCCGCCCCGGACGGACGACGAACTGCGCCGCCACGCGGCCGAGCAGCTGGCTGAGCATCTTATCATTGGCGTCGATCTGGCCGCGCGCTGCCACAACCTGTCGCTGCGAGCCGAAACCGACAAGGTCGGCCCGATCAACGCCGCCGCGCGGCTGATGCAGGCCAATGCGCGCATCGCCGAAGCGCTCGCGACCGTCGCACAGGTGGAACGCCGCCGGCGGACAATTAGCGAGAAGATTCAGGCGCCTGCCAGCAAGCAGGACGAATTGAATTCGAAATTGGAGGAAAGAAAACAGTTGCTACAGAACGTAACGGAATTCTGGCAGCGCATGCACAATCTTTCCGAAAATAAGCGGCGTGAGCGCGGCGAGCCGGAAGACAAAGATGACTATCTCGCAAAGCGACTGGCGAAAGAGAAGGCAAAGCTAGCCTATGTCGAGCGCCAGCTCGCCGGAGAAGAAAATCCGAACGACGACGATGAAGACGAGGGCGATGCCTAGACGCGGCGCGCCGCGCGGCAATGCCAATGCGCTGAAGCACGGCAAATACACGCGCGAACATTTGGCGCTATACGCCGCGATCCGCGCGCATATCCGCGCGGGCAAGCGGCTGGTCGCTGAAATCGAATTTCTCTCTGCTAGGATAAAGGCAGGGAAAAGGCATGGCCACACGCACGCGCCGCAAATTCGGACCGTCGCAGAAGGAGCGTATCTTCTTCGCGTGCCTCCCGGATGCGGCGACCGCGGCGCGGATCTACGCGCAGGCGGAGGATTTGAAACGCGAACACGGATTCACGGGCACGCTGATCCTGCCGGAACATCTGCATGTCACGCTGTTTCATCTGGGCGATTGGGCGGCTTTGCCGGAAGAGATCATCAAGCTCGCGAAAGACGCGGCAGGGCAGGTGAAAGCCGCGCCTTTCGAGGTTGCGTTTCCGCGCGCGGAGAGTTTCCGCAATTCGACCGGAATCTTTCCCTTTGTGCTGAGCGGCGACGCGCAGGAATGGTCGGCGCTCACCACGGCGCTCGCGGCCGCGCTCACCAGGGCGGGCCTGGGCGGCGCGACGCGCGGGGAATTCAAGCCGCATGTCACGCTCGTCTACGACAAGGTGCGCGTCAAACCGCTGAAGATCGCGCCGCTCTTATGGACCGTGCGCGAATTCGTGCTGGTCCATTCGATCCTGGGAAAGACCAAGCATCATCATCTTGGGCGCTGGCCGCTTGATGCGCAGCCTCGCCCTTCGACAAGCTCAGGGTGAGTGGAGCCTCATGTCCTTCATCCTGAGCCTGTCGAAGGATGAAGGGCAGCGGCTCAGCCGATTTCGCCGAAGCCGCGCGCCATTGCGGCGGCGAACACCGGAATGAACGCGAACAGGATGACTTCCGCCCAGATAAACCGGCGCGCGGTGGCGATGGCGGTGGGTGCGGGCATCGCGGCCGGGTCTTTCTTCAACGCGCCCCGCCAGCGGATGAGCTGGATCGTCGGCCAGATCGAAAGAATGCCGACAAGCGCGAACGTTCCGATCTTCGCCCAGAAGAAATGGTTGTGCGCGTAGTACTGCCAGCCCTTCGCCGCATAGACCGCGCGCGCGAAACCGACGATCAGGATCAAGCCCGCGAGGATCCCGTACCAGAGATCGACCTTGCCGACGCGTGCGATATCCGCCGCCGTCATGGCCGGCCGCACGACCGCGAACTCATAGGCGATGATTCCGGCGAGTGCGAAAATCAGAATGTGATGGCCGATGGCGAAGAGAAGGTCGGTGGTCGCGAAGTCCATGGCATCCCTCCATGACAGTCCAGCATCATGTGGGAACGTCCCGCGCAATGTCCATGGTGCCATCGCGGTTGAACGCGGTGCGTGCGGGCCTATCTAGTGGGTCTGCGCTCTCACCCTTCGACAAGCTCAGGGTGAGGGTTTGAGCCAACCCTCATGCTGAGCTTGCCGAAGCATGAGGCGGCTCTGCCATCCAAGCTATCGAGGTATTCGATGTCCGATCTGTCCCAGTTCCCGATCACCAAACGCTGGCCGCCACAGCATCCCGACCGGTTGCAACTCTATTCGCTGCCCACGCCCAATGGCGTGAAAGTATCGATCATGCTGGAGGAAATCGGGCTGCCATACGAGCCCCATCTCATCGACATCCTGAAGAATGAGAGCGCGACGCCGGAATTTCTCTCCCTCAATCCGAACGGCAAGATCCCTGCGATCCTCGATCCGAACGGACCGGATGGAAAACCACTTGGCCTGTTCGAATCCGGCGCGATACTTATCTATCTCGCGGAAAAGACCGGTAAGCTTCTGCCAACCGATGCCGCGCTGCGTTACGAAACGATCGCGTGGGTGATGTTCCAGATGGGCGGCATCGGCCCGATGTTCGGGCAGCTCGGCTTCTTCCACAAATTCGCCGGCAAGGATTATGAGGACAAACGCCCACGCGACCGCTATGTCGCGGAGACGAAGCGTCTGCTCGGCGTGCTCGAAACGCGGCTTGCGGGACGCGAATGGATCATGGGTAGTGATT
>CAZCJI010000125.1:0-8102 GCA_964498625.1 uncultured Rhizobium sp. | reverse complement strand
CAAGGCCGGCTACGATCCGGTCCTGTTCGGCTACACCGACACCAGCATTGACCCGCGCGGCGTCGATGCTGCCGATCCATGGCTTAGAACCTATGAAGGACCGCTCCCCGGCATCCGGCCCGTTGTTATGATGGGGGATAAGCCCGCAGCCTGGACGTCATGGTTGAAAGCGCAAGGCTATACGGTGCCGGATGACATCCGCTATGCCTATTCCCAACGCGCACCGGGCCCGGATTACGAAGACGGTGCGCTCGAACCGAAGCCGCTGCTCTATCCCGTTGAGGTCGACGATACCTCGTTCCTCGTCGATCGCTGCATCGACTATATCCGCGATGCCAGGGGCCCTTTCGTGGCGCATCTGTCGATCCTGCGCCCGCATCCGCCGTTCATCGCACCCGAGCCCTACAACGCGATTTACGATCCCCTCAACGTGCCCGGCTTTCAGCGACGCGCTACTCCCGAAGAAGAGAGCACACAACATCCGTGGCTCGCCTACCAGCTGTCGCGAAAGCTGTTCCGCGCTCCGGACAACGAAAAGAAATTGCGCCGTCTGAAAGCCGTCTATTATGGGCTGATGAGTGAGGTGGATGCCGCGCTTGGCCGCGTATTCGCGATGTTGAAAGAGACGGGACGCTGGGACAACACGCTCATCATCTTCACCTCCGACCACGGCGAGCAGATGGGCGATCACTGGCTGCTCGGCAAATGCGGCTATTTCGATGCCTCCTATCGTATCCCGCTGATCGTGCGTGACCCGCGCGCCTCGGTAGATGCGTCGCGGGGCATGATCGTGGATAGCTTCACCGAGAATGTCGATATCATGCCGACCATGCTGCAGGCGCTGGGTCTCGATCTTCCGGTTCAATGCGACGGACGATCGCTTGCGCCATTCCTGGAGACCGGCGGTGCGCCCGCTGCCTGGCGAACGGAAGCACATTGGGAGTACGATTTCCGCGATCCCACCGATGAGACAGCCGAGAAGCGCCTCGATCTCACCCTGCACCAGTGCGCGATGAACGTCGTGCGCGGGCGACGCTACAAATACGTGCATTTCACCAAGCTGCCGCCGCTGTTCTTCGATCTGGAACGCGACCCTGGCGAGTTCAACGACCTCTCGCGCGACCCGGCGCATGTGCCGCTGGTGCTGGAATACGCGCAGAAGCTGCTCTCCTGGCGCATGAATCACGACGAACAGACGCTGACGCATATAGCCCTTACCAGTGAGGGGCCGGTCGCGCGGCGCGCGGCGCGCAACTGAACCTTTTCAGGCGCGGCGCTGACCGTTATGTGTCTGTTCCATGAATGGGGGGAACGGCACGACCGGGAGGGCACCTTTTGACAGGGACGCCGTGGGCATCCTTGTAGTCGCCGTGCTTTTGGCGCTGCCGCTGTGGTGCGTATGGGTGCCACCGATGCCGGACTATCCGGCGCATCTTGCGAGCTATTACCTGATCTCGACCGGTGCGAAGGCGCCGGCGGTTTCGAGCTTCTATTCCATCCAATGGGCGTTCATCCCGAATCTTGCGGGCGAAATTCTCGTACCGCTGCTGTCGCATCTGGTTGGGTTGGATATTGCCGCGAAGCTGTTCATCACCGCCGGTGTCGCGATGTGGGTTGCGGGGCCGGCATTCATTCACCGCGCGCTGTTTGGGCGGATCGGCGTGATGCCGCTGTTCGCCGCGATGTTCGCCTACAACGCCAATTTCACCTGGGGATTTCTCAACTACTACTTCGCGATGGGCGCCGCGTTCGTGGTGTTTGCGGCGTGGATCGCGACCGACGGCCGGCGGACTGGAAGGCAGCTCTTAGGATTCACACTTGCGGTCACCGCGATCTATTTTTCACATCTCTTCGCGACCGCGACTTTGTTGCTTCTCCTCGCCTGCTATGAATTCGGCGGTCTGCTACAGACCTGGTCGTGGCGCGAAGGGATGCGCCGCGGTGTGTCTGTCGCCATCCCGTTTGTGCCCGCCGTCTTCGCCTTCCTGTTCCTGAAGCCTCGTGGAGAAGGCGGCGGCGTCGCGTTCAACCTTCTGGATCGCGCGCTGGATCGCCTCGAAGCAGCGCTGCAGCTGAGTTACGACCACCCGTCCTATGTCCTGCTGGCTTTGCTCGCGATCCTCTTTGCGGCAGGCATCTGGCGCGGTTGGATTGGCGTGCATCGCAGGATGATCCTGCCGCTCATCGCGCTCGCGCTTGCTGCCGCGTTCGCCCCGGAATGGGCGATGGGCGGATGGGGTGTCGATCTCCGTCTGCCGGCGGTGCTTGGCGCTTTGCTGTTTGCGGCGGCCGAATTTCGTCTGGAGGATTCGGCGCGGCGTGCGCTCGCCGTAGGCGCATCCCTCATTCTTGTCTGCAACGCAGTGATTCTGACGAGCGACTGGGTCTCCTACGACGACGGCATCGCGGAATTCCGCAGCGCGGCGCGATCTCTCAAGCCGCGGTTGAAGCTTCTGACGGTGCTCGATGGCGACTCAATCGGCTTTCGCTCCGATCAGCCCTATTGGCACATGGCGGAATACGCGATCATCGATCCCGGCGCATTCACGCCGCTTCTGTTCACGACGCGAGACCAACACGTCGTCCGCTTGAATCCCGCCTATCGATCCATCGCCGCCGCGTCCGCGCAGCAGGGATCTCCACCTGACATCGATGAGCTGAACGATCTCGCCGCGCGTCAGATCGACCAGGACGAAGATATACGGAACGTGTTTCCCTATCTGATGGGGTTTCAATGCCACTACGATATGGCGGTCGTGATCCATCTCGATGGTCCGCGCGCCGGGATTCCACCAATGCTGAGGTTGCGGCGTGAAGGCCGCATCTTCTCGCTCTATGATATTCTTCCCGATGCTTCCTGCGGCAAGCGATGAGAGGCCGGGCCGCTTTTCGAATCTGCACGGGCCTTCTTGCGCTATTCTGCGCGGTCGGTCTCGCGCGTGTCGTGGCTGTGACCGGCTTGCAGGTGCCGCTCGACCCGAATGAGGGCTGGAACGCCTATCACGCCCTGCACGCGATGTCCGGCGGCGCGCTATATCCGGCTTCGGATACGTTTCTATACAACAACTATCCTCCGCTTTCGTACTACATCGTGGGGGCGCTGGGGTCGCTGATTGGCGATAATATCGTCGCCGGGCGTATCTTCTCCCTGATCTCGACGTTCGCCATGGCCTACGGAATATTTCTGTCCGCACGGCGAATGAACGCGGACACGGCTTCTGCGGTATTCGCTTCGCTGCTGTTTATCGCAGGCCTCCTTGTCTTTACCGACTATGTCGGCATGGACGATCCACAATTGCTCGGCCACGCGATTACAATGGCGGGCCTTGTCATCCTGCTGAAAGAGCCGCGATCATTTCGCGACGTCGTGATCGTTGCGCTGCTGATGACCGCAGCGGGATTCATCAAGCACAATCTGATTGCATTGCCCGTGACGATTTTCTTGTGGCTTGCGATGTTCGATCGCCGCTCGGCGGTTCAATTCGCGCTTTCGGGAGTGGGATTTGCGCTCGCCGGATTTGCGATCTTTCGCTTCGCCTATGGGACGGATCTTCTGCATCATCTGATATCGCCACGGACCTATTCGTTCGGTCTGCTGGCATCGGCCGTCGCGAATTGGCTGGTCTGGGCCAATGTCGCTCTGATCGGTCTCACCGCGCTTTTTGCTTTGCGGCGCTACGACAAATACGTCGTGTTCGTCACGCTTTATGCCTTCGTCGCGATTCTGGCCGGTGCGATGTTCGCCGGTGGCGCCGGCATCGACATGAACATCTGGTTCGATGCAATGATTGCGCTTGCGCTCGGAACGGCTCTGACGCTCGATCGTCTTGCGGCAAGCGGCCGGCTACGTGCCGCTGCTGCTATTGTCTATATGCTGCCTTTGGCCGCCGGACTTACGCTGAGCTGGGACAATTCGTGGCTGGAGCGCGATTTCTGGCTCCATCCCCTGTCGGAAGAAGCCGCGATGGCAAACGCCGATATTGCCTTCATCGAGTCCCATCACGGCCCTGCACTCTGCGAGACGCTATCGTTCTGCTACTGGGCGAAGAAATCCGAGGACGTCGATGTCTTCAATCTCGGTCAAGCCTACGCGACCCGCAAGCGCAGCGACGACGCTCTGGTTCTCCTCCTGAACGCGCGACGCTACGCGTCCATCGAGTTCGATTCGATGGACGATTTCGCGCTGACGCCGCATGTGAAGCAAACGCTTCTGCGCGACTACCGCGTCGATCACGCAAACGATGAGGGTATTTTCCTAGTCCCGCGCTAGTGGGCTTCGGCCTTGACCGTACCGGCGCGCTCCAATTTGCCCCAGCCCACCGACGGGCCGCGAAGTGCTGAGAAGATCGAACGCACGACCACGTAGTACATGATCTGCCGATAGCCGAAGCGCTGGAGCATCAGCCACCACAGCAGGCTCCACTGCTCGCGCTTTTCCATCACAAAACCGATCGCCGCCGCCGAAAGATCGACCACGAGGAAGATGCAATAGTAGATGCCGATCTTCTGCACATTGGCGCTGTTGAACTCGGCGCCATGCTGCAGATAGTTCAGGAGCGCGGTGAGGACCTGCCACAGGAACATGAAATCAACCAGCGGCGCGATAGCCGAGAGCGCGATCTGGAACAGCCAGACCTGCGGCAGTGCGATCATGCCGAGCGCGCCATAGCGCGGGTTGAGCGTCACGTCGCGATACTTCCAGAGGCATTGCAGCGTCCCGTAAGCCCAGCGGAAACGCTGACGCGCCAGACCGCGAACGGTTGCCGGCGCTTCCGTGCGCGCGATGGCGGAGGAGTCGAACAGCACGCGATGGCCGGCGCGCTGCACCGCGATCGTGAGATCCTGGTCTTCGGCGAGCGTGTCGAGCGGAAAGCCGCCGAGATCGATCAGGACAGAGCGCCGCCACGCGCCGACCGCGCCCGGCACGACGGTGAGCGTGTCCAACGCTGCCAGCGCGCGCCGTTCCAGATTTTGCGCCACGATATATTCGAGCGCCTGCCAGCGCGTGATCGTGTTGATCCGGTTGCCGACCTTGGCGTTGCCCGCAACGGCGCCGATTTTAGGATCGGCAAACCAGCGCGCCAGCCGGGAGATCGTGTCGCGGTTGAACAGGGTGTCGGCATCGAGTGCGACGACGATTTCGCCTTTCGCGCGCGCCAATCCACTGTTGAGCGCGAACGCCTTGCCGGAATTGTCGATGGTGACAACGTTCACGCGCGGATCACCACCGAAGCGATTCTTGAGAACCTCCGACGTACGATCCTTCGAACCGTCGTCGATCACAATGACTTCGAGGCCGGGATAATCGCTCGCCAGAATGCGCTCGACCGTAGCCACGATCACGACTTCTTCATTGTAGGCCGGAATGAGAACCGAAACCGGCAAGGCGCCAGGGTCCGGCGTGGGCGGGACGATACGGGCGTTCTTGTGCCTGTTCCAAAAAGCCAGCCCGCACAGCACGAGCAGCCGTGCGATACCCAACACGATCGCGATCTGGAAACAGATGTAGAAAATCTGGCCGAGCCAGCTGAGCGAAAGGAAAACGACACGGTCCGTCAACAGCGCGATGGTTGGCGGCAGCGGCGGCATGGCTTGATCGCGCGTGAGTCCCGCGAGTTCGGAAACCGGCACAAGCTTGTAGCCCTTCGCCCGGAGCGTATCGATCAGGGGGCCCAGCACCTCGACCGTGCGCGAGCGGTCGCCCCCGGAATCGTGCAGCAGAATGATGTTCCCGCGGAATTCCGCATTGGGGTTTGTGACTTCTGCCATCGTCGTGCGGATCATCGTTTCCGGCGAGGGGAGCTGCCAGTCTTCGGTGTCCGCGTGCTCGCCGACGGTGATGTAGCCAAGGTCCTGCGCGATCTCGACGGGCGCGATCTCGTCTGCCGATGCCGGCTCGGCGTCGCCGAGATAAGGCGGCCGGAACAGACGCATCGAACGGCCCGTCAACGCCTCAACAAGGCGCTGGGTCGCGTTCAGCTCCAGTGCGACGCCGGCGCTGGGCGTGTCGGCAAGATTGGGGTGCGTGAAGGTGTGGTTTCCGATCTCATGGCCTTCGCGCAGGATGCGCTCGACCAGTCCCGGATTGGCTTCCGCGTTTTCGCCGATGACGAAGAACGTCGCTTTGGCGCCTTTGTCGCGCAGGATATTCAGGATCGCGGGCGTCCATTCCGGGTCTGGGCCGTCGTCGAAGGTCAGCGCGATCTTGCCGGGCACCTGGCCAATGGTGTGAATCACATAGCTGGTCGGAATCGTGGTGTAGGCTTCGTCGGTGATCGCACCGGTGTCCTTGTCGATCTCGACGGTGCGTGCGCCGGGAGTCGGATGCGACTCCACGCGCAGAATTTCGCCGGCGCCCTCAAAGTCTACGTCCTGGCTGACGGGGATGTGCCGGATGCTTTCCGGCGCGGGCGCATTGTAGCGCTGGCCCATGACCGGCCACACGGACGGATCCTCGCTTCCGATCTTCCAGAGCCCATAACCGGCCGGACGATAGGGATCGGCGGCATGGATCTCATTGAACGCCGTCACGGCGTCGAGAAACCACACCTCATGACGCGATTTGTCGTTCTCGATGTAGGAGAAATGGGCGTTGCCAGTGGCGTCGTCGAAGTCGATATCGGCTTCGGAGTCGCGCGCGGCGAGAACGGCGGACTGAAAGTTCAAACTGTCGGCATAGGCGTTGCCATGCCAGTCATAGCCGTAATTGCCGATGCCGATGATGGTCGATTGCGGATCGAGCACCGCCATGCGTTTGGCGAGATTGTCCTCGAACCAGCTCTGGCTTGCGATGGCGCCGGCTTCGTCGCCGTCGTCATGTTCGTCGTAGGCCATGAGAATCGTATAGTCGACGATGTTGGCGAAATCCTCGTACGGCCACCCATCTTCGTCCAGCGGCACAGCCTGAACGATGATCCAGCCATGTGGCGCGAACGCCGCCGACATATCCGCGAGAAACGCCTGCAAGTCCTTGTGCGCCGATTTCGGCACGTTCTCGAAATCGATCGCGAGACCGGGGAGATGATGCTGCGAGAGGAACGCGACGACCTGATCGAGAAGCGCTTTTGATCGTGTCTTGCTGGCGAGAAGCTTCGCGAGGTCGTCGCCGTTCCAGTAGCCCTTCTGGATGTTCTGCAGCATCGGGATGATCGCCGCGCCGGGCTTGTTCGCGCGCACGAGTGTGATCACGCGGCGATCGATGGCCGATGTGAGCGTCATATCCGCGCCCTGCAGGCTCAACCAGTTGGGCACCACCCAGTCGAGATGCGACAGCGCACGCTTGAGCGCGGGATAGCTGGCTTCCTCGTAGGTCTCGTAAAAGCCGATGGATAGCGATCGTCCGGCCTGCGGCTTCAAGATGCCGGGCAGCGGCCGCAGCGGATTGCGCAGGATTTTCTCGTGCCGAAGCCTCTGGCGCTCTTCGCGGCCGATGCGAACCTGTTCGGCGAGCTTTGCCGCGGATTTCAACAGGCCGGGAGCGGTCGATTTCTTGACAAGCTCGGGAAGGTGGATGGCCGTCAGGCGGGTGGCGAACCCCACGCTCTGAACCGGTGGCGCAATCACCAGACTTGCAATGAACGCCATGCCCAGCGCGGTGCTGAGCACGGCGACAACCCATCCCAGAATCGAGATGCGTGCCGCGCGCCGGCCGGTGGCATCGAAGAAAATGGGCTTTTTGCTCATGCGCCGTGCTTTGAAAGCGCGAGCATTATAGAGGAACCGCGCCGAAATATAGGCGGCGCCGCGCAGATGAATTGGTGGACAGGTTGGCGGTTCAGGTCTCCGCCACCATCGGGGCTTCCAGCGCGCCGATCCGGTCGATCTCCACCCGGACGATATCGCCGGGCTTGAGGAATGTGGGAGGCTTGGCGGCGAAGCCGACGCCGCCCGGCGTGCCGGTGAAGATCGCGTCGCCGGGTTCCAGCGTCATTGCCTGGCTGAGCAGCGCGATCTGATCGAAGACATTGAAGACCAGATTTTTCGTGTTCGAATTCTGCCTCATCTGGCCGTTGACCAGACAGCGGATGCCCAGCGTGTGCGGATCGCCGGTTTCGTCCGCGGTGACGATCCACGGACCGAAGGGCGCGTGAGTGTCGAACGAC
>CAZCJI010000124.1:0-8106 GCA_964498625.1 uncultured Rhizobium sp. | reverse complement strand
ACGATCATCACCCGCTCGACCTTGCCATGCTCCAGGATCGGCAAATGTGTCAGCATTTCGGCATAGGCGCTCTCGTCGCGGGTCGTGACCTGGACGATGTCGTCGAGCGTCATGACGCGGCCGTTGGCAATCGTGTCGAAAATCTTAATGCGCTGATACTTGCTCTTCTCATCGACGAGAGGGCGGCCGACGATCTCCATGCTCTGCGCATAGCCCTTGTGGAGACGCTCCTGAAATGCTTTTGGCACCGGGTTTTCCTCTCTCAAAACGACTCCGCGCGCGGCGGAAAAGCGCGCCCGTATAGGGCCCGTCCGTGTCGCTGTCTACCGCTGCTCGGCGCCCGAGAAGTGTGACAGTCGCCGTGTCTTCGCGACACGCGTTCAGAAAAAATTACGGTTGGGGGAAAAATTTTCTTGCATGGGGGGGGAACGTCCCTATATTCGCCCGTGTTCTGGCAACAGGACAAAGCGGCGAGGCGGCCTTCCGTCTCCGCCGCTTTCTTCTTGAGAGCGTCCGGAAGTCCGTAAGGCCAAGGCGCAGGTGTCAACTCTTAACTGGGTAGGTGCCCGAAATGGCTAAACTCGCACTTGTTGCGGCGACCAAAGAAGCAAAGACGCCTCGCGTCCGGCCTTCCGCGAAACCCGTGAAATTCATGCCCGTTCCTGCCAATGAACAGGAACACAAGGATCACTTCATCACCCGCAATGGACTTGTCTATGCGGGCAGCCACCTGATCATCGATCTGTGGGAGGCCGAGGGTTTGGCCGATCGCGATCTGATCGAGCAGGCGCTGGTCGATGCGGTGAAGGAAGCTGGCGCAACCCTGCTTCACATCCATCTCCACACCTTCACCGACGGCGGCGGCATTTCCGGCGTGGCGGTGCTGGCGGAGAGCCACATCAGCGTCCACACCTGGCCCGAGAAGGGTTACGCGGCGTTCGACGTGTTCATGTGCGGCGATGCGGAGCCCCGCAAGGCGCTCGACGTGTTCAAGCGCGCGTTCAATCCCGGCCGCGTCGTGGTCGGTGAGCACAAGCGCGGCGTCGTCTGATCGACACGAAAACGCATTAACCAAGGGCGGAAGCGGCTTTCGAAAGCGCGTTTCCGCCCTTAGTTCTGCGCGCCGAAATCGTTAGCATGCGTTTACTCCGTCCAAATGCCCGTTGAGGGACAATCGTGCGGAGAGGGGTTGCGGTGCGATACGACGCGGCGATCATCGGCGCTGGCGCGAACGGTCTGGCGGCCGCGGCAACGCTTGGCCGCGCCGGGCTGAAAGTCATCGTGCTCGAACGCGCGGCTGTTTGCGGCGGGCGTGCCGCGACGCGCGAGTTTCATCCGGGCTTTTACGCTTCGCCCTATGCCGACGCGCTTCCGCCCGTGCCGGTCGAGATTTTCCGCGATCTCGATCTGGCGCGTCACGGCGCGATCTTCAGTCCAAGCCCATCTTCGCTCGCGCTCTGGCCCGACCGGCGGCACGAAGTTCGATGCTGGACGGGCAGCGACGATTTTCACAGGCTGCTGACGGGCGCGCGTCACTGCGCCGATGACATGGTCCAACGCGCTTTGACGGAGGCATCGCTACCCTCAAGGCGCCGCTGGTTTCATCCTGTGCCAACGCCTGCCTCCTGGTCCGGTGAGGTCTGGTCAAACCGCACCATTCTCGAAAGCTGCGACCTGCTCTCAGGCGGCGATGCGCGCGCGCATGCGATGGCTGCGGCAACCGAAGGCCGCGCGGTGGACCCGGGTCTTGCGGGAAGCGCTCTGAATTTCCTCTCACGCTCAGCCGGCGACATGACGATGGGCGGACTCGCGACGCTGGCCGACGCACTTTTCGCCTCCGCCAAAGCGGCGGGTGCGGAAATCTCGTGCGGACTCGACGTTGCGGATGTCCGCCTGCATGGTCAGCGCGCGACAGCCGTTCGCCTGGCCGATGGCACCACACTCGAAGCCCGCGCCGTGATCTCGACCCTCGATCTGCGGCGCACGTTCTTTTCGCTTTTTGTCTGGAAGGATCTGCCGGTCGACATCGTGCGGTGCGTTTCGGCCTACCGGTATGCGGCCGCGCGCGCGCGCTTGCTGCTCGCGCTGGATGCACCGCCGTCGCTGGACGCCGAGTTCGCGCGCGGCCCGATCCACATCGCGCCCGATGTCGCGCATTCCGCGCAAGCCCATGATGCGTGGCGAAGCGGCGTCATGCCCGAACAGCCGCCGCTCACAGTGCGTCTCGTTTCGGCGTCCGATCCGCGTCTTGCTCCGATCGGCAAGGCCGTTCTCACCGTCACGCTCGGCTGCATCCCGCACCGGCTGTTCGACGGAGCGTGGACGAACGAAAAGCGCAGCGCGCTGCGGGACGCGACGCTGGCGCGTATCGAGGCGGTGTTGCCCGGCGTCGCGGCCGGCGTGATCGGGTCCGAACTCATCGTGCCGCCCGATATGGAAGACCGGCTGGGTGCAACGGACGGCGATCTCGACGGCGGCGAGATCTCGCCGGATCAGATGTTTGCGCAGCGCGGCTTCACAGATCATCCCGGCGGACGCACGCCCATCGCCGGGTTTTATCTTGGCGGCAAATCCTCGCCGGCCGGGCCGTTCGGTACGTGTGCCGCTGGCGTGACGGCCGCGCGCGCCGTTCTCGCCGATCTGAATGCCGGACGCGTGTCATGAGCGAACGCAAGGACGCGATCGTCGTCGGCGCAAGTATTGGTGGACTTGTCGCGGCCGCATATCTGGCGCGCGCCGGACATCGTGTTCTTCTGCTCGAGGCCGAAGAAGCGCTCGGCGGAAATCGTTCGGGCTTCGGCGGAGACGCCCTGTATGCGCTCGATCCGCGCCTCGTGACCGATCTCCGATTGCGCGACCTGAAGTTCGCTGTGCGCGACATGCCCCTGGTCGCCTTGCGCCCGGACGGGCGGCCGTTGGTGCTTGGACGCGATATGCGCGCGGCTTCGCGGGCGATTGCGGTCTACTCGCCGCGCGATGCGGAAACTTACAGGAAGCTGCGTTCGGAGGTGCTCGCACTCGCCCGCGCGATGCGTCCTTTCTGGTGGGATGGGGCAGACGCGCCGCTGCCGTCCAACGCATCGCAAAATTTGCTCCTCGCGCGAACAGCGGCGACAAGCGCGATGTCGTTTTTAAGCGCATTCGAATCCGATGCGGTGAAAACCGCGCTCGCATTCGATGCTGGCGTACCTTTCGAACCGGGATCGGCACTTGCGCTTGTCTGGCGCGCCGCGCAGGAGATGTGCGGGCTTCAGGGCACGGTCGCGACTCCGCGAGGCGGACTTGGCGCGCTGATCGACGCGCTCGCCGCCGCGGCACAAAAGGCCGGCGTCGAAATCCGCACCAACGCGCGTGTGAGCCGCTTCCTCCTCGACGGCGACGCAGTAAGTGGTGTTGCGCTGGAGAGCGGCGAAACGATCGCGAGCAGAACGATCCTTTCCTGCCTGCCGCGCCGCGCGACCTTGCTCGATTTCGTGCCTGTGGCGCGTGCGGGTTTCGCCGAAACACAAAGGCTCATGCGATCCGTGCCCCGCACCGGCGAGGCCTCAATCCTCTTTCTTCTCAATGCCGCGCCGGAGTTCGGTGGAACGCATGCGCCGCAGACGGCACGGTTTGTCGTCGTGGACCGGTCCGACAGCTACGTTGCGGCCTCAACGGCGGTTCGCGAAGGCCAATTGCCGGACGATCTGCTTCTGGAAGTCACGGTGCCGACTGCGGCCGATCCTTCGATGGCGCCGCACGGCCAGCATATTGTTTCGGTCCGGATACCCGCTCTGCCGCTCGCACCATCGGATGGATGGCCGGCCCTGACGGGAAAACTCGTTGAAAGAGTGGTGGCAACTCTGGAACCGCACACGCCCTATTTGCGAACAAGCATTGTCGGCGTGGATACGCGCATGCCCCTGGAAGAAGAGCCGGTGTCCAACGCGCGCCTGATGGCGCCCTATGCGGCGCGGGTCGCGACACCGATCGCGGGGCTGTTTCTGTGCGGGTCGTCGGCGGAGCCGATGAACGCGATCTCCGGTCGCGCCGGCCGTCACGCGGCCGCCATGGCCAAAGCCTTTCTCGCGCGGGAGAAGCGTGCATGAGCTTCGTCCGCGCCACGCCCTTTCATTCGCGCGCATCGGCGGCCAACCGGCTGAACGCCTGGACGAACCGCAACGGCTGGACGCTGGCTGCGCATTATGGCGAGCCGGCGGCCGAGGCTCTTGCGGCACGGATGACGGCGGCGGTCGCAGACATCTCCTGGCGCTGGCGCGTGGCGATCGAAGGCCCGCGCGCCGAGGAATTTCTCGCGCGGTTGCTGACGCGCGACCCCGCGAAGCTCGAACCCGGAGAGGCTTTCAAAGCGCTCTGGCTCACGGATCGTGGCGCCGTGCGCGGTGCGGGCGCTCTGGCGCGCTGGGGACGTGAATCGTTTCAGCTCATCGCAACCGAACCCGATCTGGACTGGATCGCACGCGGCGCCGCGTTGTTCGATGTGCAGGTCAGTGACACGACAGAAGCGGAAGGTGGACTCGCGATCATCGGTCCCCATGCGCGCCAGATCGTCGAGGCCATGGAATTGGACGCGGACCTCGATCCGCTGCGGTTTCGAAAACACATCTGGCGCGGTCTGGCCATCACGCTCTCGCGTTTCGGCGAACATGGCGGTTACGAGATTTGGTGTGGCGCGGATGACGCGCCGTTGGTCTGGAACAGAGTTGCGAAGGCCGCGGAGCCGTTTGCGTTCAAATTCGCCGGTCTCGGCGCGATGGATGTTCTCGATATGGAGGCCGGCGTGCCACGTCCGGGCCGGGACTACGCGTCTGCGCGCGATGACTTCGCGACGCAACCGATGCCGTCTGAGCTCGGACTCCTATCGTTGATCGACAACGATCACGCGGTCTTCAATGGCCGCGCGGCCGTGCGGACGGCGAAATGCACGAGAGAACGCATCGGCGTCGAGTTGGAAGGCGAAAGACCGTTCCCGCATACATCTCTTCTGCGGGATGGAACACGCGTTGGCGAGACGATGGGTTCGCTCTATTCGCCGGCAATGCAACGCGCCATCGCGTTGGCGATTGTCGAATCCTCGTCGGCTGATCCCGGAACGATTTTCGCACTACCGGACGGCACGAAAGCATGTGCGTGTGCGTTGCCATTTCTTCCTCCTCCCGATCCAATCGCAAAATGAAGCACGCCGGCCAGAATGCCCTCGACAAAATTGAACCTCTGCTCCGCGAACTCAGGAAGCGCGGCACGCTGAAGGAAAAATCGCGCGGGATATTCTATCGCGGTTCCCGGGCCTTCCTGCATTTCCACGAGCACGGTGCCGAATTCTATGCCGACCTGCGGACCAGCGCCGATTTCGAACGCTTTCCCGCGACGACACCGGCCGATCGAACGGCGCTGCTTCGTCATATCGACGCCGCGCTCGGCGACGGAACCGGCGCCAGGCCGCGTTAAAGTTCCGATAGTCTTCTCACGGGCGGATTGCGCGCGCCTCCACGGCATGGTCGAAACCGGTTGAAATGATCGATCCGGACACCGACCTTGTCGCCCGCGCGGGGCAGGGCGACCGCGCCGCGGCGCAGGCGCTGATGGCACGGCATCTGCCCAAGATGCTGACGGTCGCGCGCCGCATGCTGCACAGCCAGGCGGAAGCTGAGGACGCTGTCCAGGACGCGTTTCTGAAGGTCTGGACCCATGCGTCGCGCTGGCAGCCCGGCAAAGCGCTGTTTGAAACGTGGCTGTATCGGGTCGTGATGAACAAGTGCTACGACCGGCTGCGCAAGCGGCCAACCACCAATCTGGACGAAGCGGCAGAGGTTCCGGACGTCACGCCCCAGGCGGATGCCGTTATGGAAAACGCCGCGCTGGGCCGGGAAATCGAGGCAGCTCTGGCCGCGCTGCCGGACCGCCAGCGGGCCGCAATCGTGCTATGCCACAATCAGGAATGCGGCAATATCGAAGCGGCGGAAATTCTGGGAATCAGCGTTGAAGCCTTGGAGTCCTTGCTGGCGCGGGGTCGCAGGACGCTGAGAGCCCGGTTGGCTCATTTGAAGGACGCCTAGGAGAACGGAATGGGGAACGGGAATTTACCAAACGAGGACGCAGTCTGGGCCACCAGCGTGCTGCGTGATCTTCAGACGGTTCTGGTTCCGGCATCCCTGGAGCGCAATATCCTTGCCTCGTTCGATGCCGTGGCGGCGCGCCGGAACTCCGGCTTCGGCAGCGCGATGCGCAGGCTCTCCGGCGCGATCTGGCCCGGTGTGCCGGCGTGGCGGCCGGCTGCGGCGTTGGCGTTCTCACTGATAATCGGCGTGGTCGCAGGCACACTCGTTCCCCTCGAAGGCGCCATGGCGGATGGCAGCGAGCAGAACGTCAGTGTCGCGCTGGACGCGCCGCCGTCGTTCGATCTTGACGAGAATTCATGAGCGATCCCGTCGTTCCCGCAAGGCGTCAGCCCAGCGTTCTGCTGATCGTATCGCTGTGCGTGAACATCGCGCTCATCGCGTTGGCGGTGAGCTTTTTTATGCGGACCGGCATGCCCCATCCCGAGATGCATGAAGGCAAGCGGGCTTTGAGCGCACAATCGCTGATGCGCATGGTGCCGGCGGAAGAGGGCAAAATCCGAGCCATTCTCGAGGCACACCATCATTAGATACGTGAGCTCAAGAAGACCGCGCTTCAGGCGCGCGAAGAAGCGTTCGATCTGCTCCAGGCCAAGGATTTCAATGCGGACGCGTTTGCAAAATCGTTGGCAGCCGTGCAGGCCGCAGACGCCGCGCTTGAGGCTGAAACGGTGAAGATCACGGCCGAAAGTGTCGCGGCTCTGACCCCGCAGGAACGCGCCTCCATTGCCGGAGAGACGAAGCGGCCCGACCGCGCGGAGCTGCGCAGGCTGTTTCGCAAGCGTTAAGTGCCTGAAAACACAGGGCGTTTTATACGGCCAAACCTTGTGGTAAGTTCCTTTCCGTAAGTTCTCATCCTGAACCGCAACGCCGCATCGTGGTGTTCCATGGTGTGGCGTTACTGCGTTTGACAGAGATTGATCATGGATAAGACGTCCGACTCCAATTTCCTGCGTCCGGCTTTCGTGGACGAGGCGCGTGCGCAGCTCGACGCGCTTCTGCGCGCCCAGCCCGACATCGAATTCATCGATGCGCTGCTCGCCGATATCTGCGGCGTGTTGCGCGGCAAGCGCTTTCCCAAAGGCGGCACGACGCATCTCTTCGAACACGGGATGCAGATCCCGCAATCGATCTATCTGATGGACGCCAGCGGAGAGATGGTGAACCCGTTCGGCAAGGGCATCGGCGACGGCGATCCCGACGGCACGGCGTGGCCGATCCCGGACACGATCGCGCCGGTGTGGGGCGAGGGACCGAAACGCGCGCAGATGCTGATGACGCTGCGCGACGACCGCAGCGTTGCGCATCCGGCCGAACCGCGCGCCGCGCTGGAGCGCGTGGTGGCGCGCTTCGCCGAATTGCGCCTGCGGCCGGTTTGCGCGCTGGAACTCGAATTCTATCTGATCGACCGCGAGCGCGGCGAAGGCGGCGCGCCTCTGCCGCCGCGCGATCCACGCAGCGGCGTGCGCGAGCGCAACAACTCCGTCTATGGCGTCGAAGATCTCGACCGCTATCGCAGCTTCCTGACCGCGCTTACAAGCGCCGCGGCGCATCAGAACATTCCCGTCAGCGCGACGAGTTCGGAATACGCGCCGGGACAGTTCGAGGCCAATCTGCGCCATCAGGCCAATGCGCTGCTCGCCGCCGATCATGCCGTGTTCCTCAAGCAGATCATTCGATCGGCCGCCGTGTCGGCCGGGTTCGATGCGACCTTCATGGCGAAGCCCTACCCGGATCGCGCCGGCACGGGCTTGCACGTCCATGTCAGCGTCGTTGACGAAAAGGGCCGCAACATTTTCGACGACGGTACGGATGCCGGATCGCCTGCGTTGCGTTACGCCATTGGCGGCATGCAGGCGCTGATGCCCGGTTCGATGGCGTTCTTCGCGCCGTCGATCAATTCCTATCGCCGTTTCCAGCCCGACATGTTCGCGCCGGTCAACCGCCGCTGGGGCGTGAACAATCGCTCCGCGGGCTTGCGCATCCCGAT
>CAZCJI010000123.1:5507-8109 GCA_964498625.1 uncultured Rhizobium sp. | reverse complement strand
CACCATCCGTATTCCGGTGCACATGATCGAGACGATCAACAAGCTGGTGCGCACCTCGCGCCAGATGCTGCACGAGATCGGCCGCGAGCCGACGCCGGAGGAACTGGCAGAGCGTCTCGCCATGCCGCTGGAGAAGGTGCGCAAGGTTCTGAAGATCGCGAAGGAGCCGATCTCTCTCGAAACCCCGATCGGCGACGAGGAAGATTCGCATCTCGGCGACTTCATCGAGGACAAGAACGCGGTGCTCCCCATCGACGCCGCGATCCAGGCCAATCTGCGCGAGACGACAACGCGTGTGCTCGCCACGCTCACGCCGCGCGAGGAACGCGTGCTGCGCATGCGCTTCGGCATCGGCATGAACACCGACCACACGCTGGAAGAGGTCGGCCAGCAGTTCTCGGTCACGCGCGAACGTATCCGCCAGATCGAAGCCAAGGCGCTGCGCAAGTTGAAGCACCCGAGCCGCTCGCGGAAACTGCGCTCGTTCCTGGACAATTGAGCGCAACAGCTGTGGTCGTGCGATTGTGGCTCGCGGAGCCGTAATCGCCGTTTTTTTCCCGCTCCCGCGAAAGGGGCAACGCCATGGCCGAACGCAAATATCCCGAAGGCCCGGTGAAGCCCGCGCCGTCCGTCTGGAAATATCCGAGCGAGGACGAAGCCTATATCCGCCGCCTGGGCAGCGCGACCTTGTCGCTGTGGTCCGGATTGCCGCCGGAGCTGCAGGCGAAGATTCTCGCGGAGGCCGGCCAAGTCTGGGACCGCGAATACAACGTCCCCAACCTCTCCGCCAAACTCCAGACCTTCGTGAAACGGCGGCGGTAATGCAGGTGTATCCGCCAGATCGAAGCCAAAGCGCTGCGCAAGCTCAAACATCCTTCCAGAAGTCGAAAGCTTCGCAGCTTCCTCGACAATTAGCCGAAGCCCGCCGGCTTGACTGGCGGCTCAAGCTTGTGAATCTGTCTCGTTCCTTGCGAACCTCTGCGCTATTCCAAATCTGATGGTCGTACTGAGAAATCGGGAAGGTGATAACGATTCTTTGCCGCCAAGAACGCGACTTCATTCAACGGCCCAATGATCTTTTCAGGGTTTTCGCCCCAGCCGTGAAGTTCCTCTTTCACGCGCGCAAAATAGAAGTATTCCATCCGATTTCGATCAAAGCTTCCGTCCTTGTAAGGATGTCGAACAACAACGACATACTTTTCATTGGCACCGGCGGCAAAGATCGTGGGACCGGGTAACCCATCGCCAGCGCAGCTTTCAGTAGATTGATCAACGCAACGGAATAAAGACGTTTCTCGGGGATTCTTTATGTAGGTAAGATAGAACGGTCCGGCGACATGCGTTGCGTCCGGTCCACAACCGCTCAACAAAAGAGCGAATAAGAAGATGGCGCCAGATACTCGCATCCGATCCCTTCCGATCTTGCTCGATTCAGTCTATCCTAAGTAGATGACCAAGTTGCTCGAAAAAGCCGTGGAAGAAGTCCGCAAGCTGCCGAACGGCAGTCAGGATGAGATCGCGCGCGCGATGTTGCAGCTTGCGTCGCAGGAGGGCGAGCCGGAGACAATCGATCCGCGCGATCTGCCTGCGGTCCTGAACGGCTTGGCCCAAGCGAAACGCCGCGAGTTTGCTACCGATGCGGAGGTCGAAGCTGCGTTTCGCCGCTTCGATACATGAATCTCCGATTCACGCCGCAAGCGGCACAAGACCTTTCCGAGATTGCCGATTATATCCGTGCCGAGAATCCAATGGCTGCCGCGCGTGTACGCGCGGCGATTCTAGAATCGCTCCAGGTCCTGATTTCGTTTCCACATATAGGCCGCCGTCAGAATGTGGAAGACGTTCGCAAATTGATCACACGGCGGTTTGGCTATCTCGTCTATTATCAATTGGACGAGGTTGCATCCGAGATAATAGTGCTAGCAGTCCGCCACCCCGCACGTGCGCCATTCACTCCAGAATAAGTCTACGCGCATCTTTTCCCTTGAAGGCTCGACACCGCGTCCCCATTTCCAACGGCGGTTTGGCCGCGCGCGGAATGCGCAGAGTTCTAACCACAAGCCATAAGTCCCCACACGCCGGTGTTCGATAAGCAGGTGAAGGGAAGGTGGGGGGAGGGGGTACGGATTTTTGAGGAACAATTCCGTTGCCGGCGAAGCGCCAAACAGGAACGGAAATTATCCTCTCGCGGCGATGAGCGGCGCGCGATTTCGCGGCACCATTAGTACGTTTGCATCTATGGGCGCACCGGGCGGCCCGGCATGGTCCAGGCGAAACTTTTGGAGCTTCGCCATGTCGCGCTTTGCCGTCCTTATGCTTTCCACCGTCGCCTCCGCCGCTTTGATCGCCGCGGCGTCACCTGCCGCCGCCGTCGATTCCACGCATGGCGCCATCGAAGGGACAACCACCTCACAGGGCGGCGCGTCGCTGAACGGCATGTGCGGCATTCTCTATGACAAACGCGGCAGCGAGGAGATCGTGCAATTCGCGCCCACCGGAACCGACGGCACGTTCGGCCACTATATTCAGGACAATATCGATCCCGGCACCTACAAGCTTTTGTTCGTGAATTGCGGCGCCAACACAGACGGTCAGAACCCCG
>CAZCJI010000123.1:0-5497 GCA_964498625.1 uncultured Rhizobium sp. | reverse complement strand
ACTATCACTACACGCCGATTCTCTATGGCAGCACCTGGAAGATCGGCAGCGCCACCAAGATCGTCGTCAGGGCCAATGCCGTCACGACGCTCGCGCCGCAACCGATACCCTATGGCGGCGTCGTTCAGGGTGTCGTGACCGATACCACCACGGGCCAGGGCGCCGATACGCCGGTGGTCGCGATCGTCCCGCCCGGCGGCGACACGTTCTTCCTGAGTTTTTCCTGGACGTTGCTTTGCGCGGGCAGTACGGGCACCTACGACACAACATCCGGCTTCCATCAGGGCGTGCCGGACGGCTCCAGAATTGTGTTCGCGCCCAACAATTGGGGCTGTGAGGACAGCCAGGGCATCTTCAACGCCGGCAAATTCTTTCCGTCGCACAAAAAATTGGCCGTCGTCGATGGTGGGACCACAACCGCCAACGGCAAAATCGCCGAAACCGGCCAAGAGGTTGCCGTGAAGCCGCAGGCTCCTGCCGACAGGGCTGCAAACCCCATGCCGATGCGCCGTTAGTTTCCAGCAAATTCAGCAACATACCGAGCGCGCCGTCATGCGATCTTGCGTGGCGGCGCGTTTGGCGTTATCCGCTCGCCACACAAGCTCCTTAAAACCCCTGGCCCGAGAAAGACCGCCTTAGACGCATGCGTGGATCCGATCCGAACAAGTTTGGCGACCGTTTAGGCGATGCCCAGAAGGCGCGCGCCGCAATGCTGGAGAAGGCCCGCGCCAAGCTGGCTGCGCTCAACGAGAGCAAGCCTGAGCGCGATGCCGAGCGCGCCAAGATCGCGGTCGAGCGCGAGAAGCGCGAGGAACAGCGCCGTCTCGAGAAGGAAGCGCGCTTGAAGCGCGAGGCCGAAGAACGCGCGGCGGCCGAAGCTGCCCGCATCGAAGCCCAACGTCTGGCCGAGGAAGAGCGCAACCGCGCCGCCAACGAAGAGAAGGCGAAGCTCGCGCAGCTCCTCGCCGATCAGAAGGCCGCGCGCGATGCCCGTTATGCCGCACGCAAGGCGCGTTCAGGAAAGCGCTAGCCTTCAGAGCAATGCCGCTTCGCGCGGATGTTTCGCCGGATGTCTCGCGAGCTTCGCCGCGAGTTCGAGGTCCGCGACGAACTTCTTGTATTCCGCTTCTTTCGAAGCGCGGTCGGGAATACGCAGCAGATAGGACGGATGCACGGTCGCGAGCCCGCGCCGCCCATCGGCCCATGCGAGTTCTTGCCCGCGCAGTTTGGTGATCGCTACGCCTTTGCCACTCAGCGCCTGCGCCGCCGTGCCGCCGAGTGCGACGACAAACTCCGGCTCAATGGTCGCAAGTTCGCGCGCGAGCCAGGTATGCGAGCAGATCTTTATTTCGCTCGCACTCGGTTTGGAATGGATGCGGCGCTTACCGCGCGGTTCGAACTTGAAGTGCTTCACGGCATTGGTGACGTAAACGGACTTGCGGTCGATGCCGGCGTCTTCCAGCGCACGGTCGAGAAGTCGCCCCGCCGGTCCCACGAACGGCTTGCCGGCGATATCTTCCTGGTCGCCTGGTTGTTCGCCGACCAACACGAAGCGCGCCTTCACGGGTCCTTCGCCGAACACGGTCTGGGTGGCATGCTTGTAAAGCGTACAGGCGGTGCAATGCTCCGCCTCCGCGCGCAGTTTTGTGAGACCGGCTTTCAGCATCGGATCGGATTGCGGCTGTGGCCTGGCTTTATCGGCGAAACGCGGCGCGATGTCGGCGTCGCGGTCCATGGTGGCGAGGCGGTTTTGCACGCCCGCAACCATCGCGGGGATATCCGCCGTCTCCGGCATGTTTTTCCAATAGCGCCGCGGCATCTCCTTCATCATGGCGTCTCTGTTCAAACGCGCGGGATTGAAAATCGTGCGGTAATAGGTCCGCCACAACCCGTCGAGCACCCCGTCTTCCAGCTTTTCCGGTTTCGGCCGCGCGGGCTCGAAACGCAGCGTGCGCGTGTCCCACACCGCCGTGCCGATAGGCGTCGCGATGATCCAGCGCATATTGGCAAAACGATCGGCGAAAAACGGCGTCGTACGCTTCAGGATGAAATGCTCCGGCTCGAACCACGCGAGATAGAGCTCGCCCTCTGCTGCCCGCTGCTTATGTAAGCGCACAAAGGCATGCATTTTGTGGATGTCGCGCCGCACGGCCTTTGCATAGAGGCCGAGCCTGGCAATCGCTGGGTCGGTCGCACGATCGAGCAGTTCAGGTTCGCCATGCTTCAGCCGCCACAGCGCGTCATACAGCAAAGCGAAGCGATCTTCGCCGCGATGGCAGAGAGCGGTGTCCATCAACTCGGCAAAGGCGCGGGGCACGGTGAGATCGATGGGCTGTGCCGGCGGCGGCTCGTCGAACAAGATGCCGCTGTCGTGGCTGACGAAGGCGATGTCTGCGGGTCTGAGATTGTTGGAAAGCGCGCGCTTCGCGGCGTCGCGAAAATCGCTCACATTGGCGTCGATGGGAAGACGCAGGACAAGCATCAGAACAGCGCCATCTGCGCGGGCTGCTTTACGAGACGCAATTTCAGCCGCGCGTCGTCTAGTGCTTTCGGTGTCCAGTCCGCAGCAACCAGGAAATCGCGTGCGCGGCCGATACCTTTGGTAAGACGCCCGACATCGTCCAATCGCAAGCGGCCGCTGCGCCGCGATGCGATCAGCTTGTCGACCGATTTCGTGCCAAGACCGGGCACGCGCAACAGCTGCTCGCGCGGCGCGGCATTCACGTCGACCGGAAAATCGGCGCGGTGTTTCAATGCCCAGGCAAGCTTGGGGTCGAGCGAGAGGTCGAGCATTCCGTCCTCCATCGCGTCCTGCACTTCGCTCAAGTCGAAGCCATAGAACCGTAGCAGCCAATCGCTCTGATACAGACGATGTTCGCGCAATAGCGGTGTGGCTGTGTGCGGCAACGCAGCCGAAGGATGGCCATTCGGACTGAAGGCGGAATAATAGACGCGCCTGAGCGCATAGGAGGCATACAGGTTCGCACTCGCGCCTAAGATCGATGCATCGTTCGCGCCGTCGGCGCCGACAATCATCTGTGTCGATTGTCCGGCGGGTGCAAATTTCTTTTTTTCCGCCCGCCGAGTGGGCTCGGACGCTTCGTCGATCTGCGCGCGCGTGTGCGCCATCCCCTGTTTGATCTTGGTGACGGATTTCTCCGGCGCAAAGGATTGCAGCGACCGCTCCGACGGCAGCTCGATGTTCATCGACAGCCGGTCGGCGTAGCGACCCGCCTCCGCGATCAGCCTGGCGTCCGCGCCGGGAATGGTTTTGAGGTGAATGTAACCGCGGAACAGATGAGCCTCGCGCAAAATCTTTGCCACGCGCACAAGGTCTTCCATCGTGTCGTCCTCGCTGCGCGCGATGCCCGACGACAGAAACAGACCTTCGATGCAATTGCGGCGATAAAGATCGAGCGTGAGCTGCACCACTTCATCGACCCTGAAGCGCGCGCGACGCACGTTGGAGCTGCGCCGGCTGACGCAATAGGCACAGTCATAAATGCAGAAGTTTGTGAGCAGGATTTTCAGCAGCGAGACACAGCGTCCGTCCGGCGTGTAGGCGTGGCAGATCCCGGCGCCGGTGATCGAGCCGATCCCGCCCTGGCGCGAATCGCGTTTCGACCCGCCCGATGACGCGCAGGACGCGTCGTATTTCGCGGCATCGGCGAGGATTTCCAGCTTTTCCAACAAGGTCAGCGGCATGTGCCGATTATAGTTCTTGTTTTGTTCTTTACAAGACGAGCGATTGCCCGATCACGAACCATCACGCCGCACGCATTCCTGTTTCCCAAAAAGCCGTGCGGGAATGCCTCAGTGCTTCACCGGTGTTGCCGGCGGCACCGGGTCGCCGACTACCGTGACCTTGTTGATGATCACGGGCGATGAGGGATCGGCGTCTGGGAACGGACCCTGTTTGCCGTTCAGCGGAACCGCGGCAATTGTATCGATGACGCCCATGCCCTCGACGACTTTTCCGAACACGGCATAGCCGGTGGTATTGGGTGCCTTGCCGTCCGTGGGATCGAGCGTGGTGTTATCGGAGAGATTGACGAAGAACTCTGCCGTTGCGCTGGCTGGATCGTCGCTGCGCGCCATCGACAGCGTGCCGCGCTTGTTAAGAAGGCCGTTCGCGCTTTCTAGCGGAATGGGATCGTGCGTCGGCCGCGCATTGCCGCTCGCCTCATAACTTCCCATCTGCAACACGAAACCAGGCACCACGCGATAGATCATCGTGCCATCGAAATGGCCTTCGCGCACGTAGCGCAGGAAATTGGCGACCGTTTTGGGCGAGTGCGCCGCGTCCAGCGCGACATCGAATTCTCCCAGGGACGTCTGGACGTGGACTTCCTGCGCCTTCGCGACGTTGATGGCAAAGCAGGTGGCCAGCAGTCCTGCGGAAATGGCGACCAGTCTCATAGGCGGTGATCCTTGTTTGCGTCTTGGCTTGCTTCCGTGGACAAAGAATTTGGCGATCCTGTGACCGCTATTCGGAATTCCCAATAGCCTACCAGCGGTCGTTGCGGACACAAAACGCGCGATCAGCCGGACAATCGGCAAGAGAAATGCGCGGCCCCCTTGGGACTAAAACATCGTGGCAACACTGTCACCGAAAAGTGACTTTGCGTCCGTTGCAGGGTGGCGATGCGTGCCTTATTTCGGCTTGGCCGGTGTGAAACAGAACCGTTACAGTCCGCGAAATTTGCTTGCGCGCGACGCATCTTCATCCTCAGGGGAGTTTTCAATGAACAGAATTCGTAGTCTTTGCCTCGGCGCGAGCGCGCTGATCGCGCTGGCGGCAAGTTCCGCCGTCACTGCCGATACCGCCGCGCCTTCGATTGCCGGCAATCCATTTGCGCAGCCCAGCAATCTGCCCCTGCACGCGCCGCCCTTCGACCGCATCAAGGATAGCGATTATCAGCCCGCGATCGAAGAAGGCATGAAGCAGCAGCTTGCTGAGATCGACGCGATCGCAAACAACAAAGCGAAGCCGACTTTCAAGAACACGATCATTGCGATGGAAAAGTCCGGGCGCATGCTGGACCGCGCGACATCTGCATTCTTCGGTGTGGTGCAGGCGAACACGAACGATACCCTGGACAAAATTCAGGCCGATGAAGCGCCGAAGCTTTCCGATCACAACGACGCGATCAATCTGAACGATAAGCTCTTCCAACGCGTAAAGGCGGTGTACGATCAGCGCGACAAGCTCAAGCTCGATCCGGAATCGCTGCAGCTTCTGAAAGTCTACTATCTGCAGTTCGTGCATGCCGGCGCGAATCTGTCGGAAGCCGACAAGACAAAGCTTCGCGAACTCAACAAACAGGATGCCTCACTCGAGACCGAATTCCAGCAGAAGCTGATCGCGGGCTCGAAAGCGGCCGCTTTCGTCACGGCGAACAAGACCGATCTTGCGGGCTTGAGCGATGAAGAGATCGCTGCCGCCGCCAAGGCTGCCGAAGACCGCAAGATGCCGGGAAAATTCGTTATCCCGCAA
>CAZCJI010000122.1:0-8146 GCA_964498625.1 uncultured Rhizobium sp. | reverse complement strand
CCAGCGCCGCCAGATAGACGAAAGGCTTGAAGGCGGAGCCGGGCTGGCGGTGCGCCTGGGTCGCGCGGTTGAACGTGCTCTCGGCATAGTCGGTGCCGCCGAGCAGCGCCACCACCGCGCCGTCGGGCTTCATCACCACGACCGCGGCCTCGCTCGCATGCACCTTTTTGCCGGACTTGCGCAGCACCTTGAGCGCCGCGCCGCGCGCCGCGTCCTCGATCTGCGGCTCGAGCGTGGTGTGGACGATGAGATCGCTGGTCGGCTCCTTGCCGTCGACGGTCGCCTTCTTCAACGCCTCGTCGGCGGCGGTGTCGAGATAGAAATTGCGCGCGTCGGTGACGGCGTGGCTTGCGATCACGGCGGGATTGGCGCGCGCTTCCGCGGCCTGCGCCGGCGTGATCACGCCGGTCTCCACCATCGCGCTCAGCACCATGCTCGCGCGCTCCTGCGCCTTCTCCAGATCGCGGCGCGGCGAGAACACCGACGGCGCGCGCGTCAGCGTGGCCAGCATCGCGGCTTCGGGCAGGGTCAGATTGCGCGCCGATTTGTTGAAATAGACATGGCTCGCGCCATCGACGCCATACGCGCCGGAGCCGAGATAGATGCGGTTGAGATAGAGTTCAAGGATCTGCGTCTTCGACAGAGACTTCTCAAGCTGTGCCGCCTCGAACAGCTCCGTCCATTTGCGCGCGAGCGTGCGCTCCTGGCTGGTGAACACGATCTTCGCGGTCTGCTGCGTAATCGTGGAACCGCCGGCGACCCAATGACCCGCGCGCGCGTTGCGCATACTCGCGCGCAGCAACCCGCGCACATCGATGCCGCGATGATCGTAGAAGCGGCGATCCTCCATCGCGATGAAGGCGGCGGGAAGATAATCGGGCATCTCGCTCAGGCGCAGCCGGTCGCCGATGGCGGCGCCGCGATGGCCGACCTCCTGGCCGTTCGCGTCCAGGAAGGTGAAGGCCAGCGGACGGTTGACGGAATAAAGGTCGACCTTGTTGTCGAGCGGCGGCGCGAACAGGCCGATGACGGAGGGAACCAGTGCCAGCATCGCGAACGGGATCGCCACGATCACCACGGCCAATGCGGCGAGCTTTGCCAGCCCGCGGCCATTCCTTGAGAACCAGCGTTCCATCGCCCCGAACACAGCCTTCAAACCATCGCCCATCGGCGCGCTAAGTGGCCGACATTTGGGGCAGTTTCAAGGCTTGGAGATTAAGCCTGCGCTAACCTCGGCCGGTTTCTCGAAGCAGTCGCGGGATCTCCCCAGTTCGGAGCAGAACGATACCCGGCTCCTCGACCGGCCACGTGCGATATTTCGCTCGCGCCAGGTCTTCAAAGAGAGAACTTCGCGCACGATACATCTCCACTGCGGCCTTGGTATCTCGTCCTTCGATTCCGAAGTGATCCGAGAGTGCTTCGCGGCTGATTTCACAGCGTATCGCGCCGCCGTTGTCCTCGCCCATGAAAACAACGACGTCCCGATCGAAATCATAGCTGGGACGGGGCAGAGGAAATGTGAGCGTGAGGTCTGGAACGTTGCTGCGCGGCCAATCAAGCACTTTGAACAGACCATCGCGGGCAGCCGGCACGATACGTCCCACGCTGTCGAGCAGCAATTTGCGCCAGGTATCGCCACGCCGATAAGCATCCCCCCATGCCTCCGCGAGTTCGTGCGCGCGCCTCTTCCAGAGGATTTCGAGCAGCGCTTCGGCCTGTCGCAGGTCCTTGTCGCTTTTCGCCGTTCCCATCTTACGGCGCGGTGAGACGATGAGTTTGTGAACCGCATAGCGTTCCGGTGAGGGTACGCGGACATATACGCCGGCGCCGTGCAACAGCACCGCGGAAACAGGTTCGTGGATCAGGAAATCGAGGAAGCGGAGCGGCTGGGCGTCGGTCTGCAGGGAGGGCAGTCTTTGCGGCGTGTCGCTGTCGGGACCTTCGTTCGGCGTGAGAAAGTCCACGCGAAAGCCGTTCCTGGCCCTGTAGCTGACACTCCTGTTGTTCTCGCTGATATGTGGGACCGGCTGAAAAGAACGGTCGACTTGCTTCAAGGTGTCGAGAACCGGCGGTGTCCGATCTGCGACGGCAAGCGACACGTTCTTATACTGCGCAATATCGATATCGCCTGTCTGCAGAATGCTGGGGGCGAGTCTCGCTCCCAGCATCGCCGAGTAGGTTTGATAAGCGAAGGTTCCGACAAGGACACCCCGGAGGCGGAACACTCCAGCCTTTGCGAGAGCCCCAACAATCTCACCGGCATCTGGATTGGGGCGCGGTAGCCCAAAAGAGCGCACGAGGGTCGAGACAAGCACACGACGGTCGCGTTCATCGTGGCGGGCTTCCTTGTGCCTTCTTATCCGCTCGAGCAACTCCGCGGTTTCTGCGCCGACATAGCGTTGCACGCGCGTTCCGGCGCTTCCGGTCTGGAAGTACCAATACCGCTTTCCGTGCACGGTCTTGGGAACGAACCCTCCATCTTCCGGAAACGCATCGCTGAAAGCCGCGGCCTCCGTACGCTCAAGAAGTTCGGCGTAAGTCGTTTGCAGGATCAAATCCGACGAAGGCATGTACTTTATACTCAAATCGAAAAACGAGTATAAATACTGGAATCCTATCCGTCAAGTTTTGTTATACTCAAGTTGCACAAAGCGTATAACGAAGGGTCCTTCAGAATGGGGATGCCCGGCGGCAAGAAGTCCTGCGAAAAATATTTTCGCAGACTTATCGAACACCGCGGCGTGGGGGCTTTGCGCATTTTGCGCGGAATCCCTGAGAATCTTTTTTCAAAAAAATTTTGGGCCGCCTCTTGAAGCGCAACGCTGCAAACGCCATTTCTCCCATATCCCGATGATTGCATCGATGCCGAAACCGGCGGTCTTTCAGACCAGCCGGTTTTTGCGTTGGCGTTCTACGCTCGCGCAAATCGATCTTCAAAGAAAGCAGAAGACATGCCCCACATACCAGACCGCAGGGTCGGGGGCGCGCTGACGCGCGGACAATATTCAACGCGAGGAGTGAAACCTGATGACGTCAAACCTGACTGGATGGATAAGATGGTGAAACGTCTTTTCTCCGAATTGCAGAAGCAGTTGGCGCGTATCGAGGCAACAAAGCCCGACGACAATGACACCAAATGCGCCTCTGTCCGCGCCACGAATGTGCGCACCTTAAGCTCCATTGAACAGACCCTCGAACGGCTCGCGCGTCTGGAGCAGCAGCGTATTGCAAAACGCCAAACAAGGACGGTTGCCAGGAATGACGAACTCCGCGCCTCGATTCAGCATAAAATCGATATCCTCCTTAGGCACCAGGAAGCGGACCGCTCTGCTGAAGAAACTAAGCAATGAAGAGCTTACCTTTCTCGATATCGGTTGGGAGAATTGGGCTCGCGAAGAGCAAGTGCCGCCCGAAGGAGAATGGAAGATCTGGCTTTATCTCGGCGGCCGCGGCGCCGGTAAGACGCGTGCCGGCGCGGAGTGGATTGCGGAAGGCGTTCACTCCGGCGTCATGCGTCAGATCGCTTTGATCGGGGCGACACATCATGACGCTCGCGCGGTGATGATTGAAGGCGAGTCCGGGTTGCTGCGTGTCTCTGACAGCGCACACTATCAGCCGTCCAATCAGCGTGTGCTTTGGCCAAGCGGCGTAGTTGCCACCGTTTTCAGCGCGCAAGAGCCAGACACAATTCGTGGACATCAGTTCGACGCGGTTTGGGGCGATGAGTTCTGCAAATGGGACAACCCACAATCGGTTCTGGATATGACACTGATGTCGCTCCGTATCGGCGAACGTCCTCGTATGGCGGTCACGACCACGCCGCGTAATATCGATGCGCTAAAGAATCTGATGGCGGCGAAAGACACGGTCACAACACGCGGCACCACCCGCAGCAACATCGTCAATCTCGCGCCGGGTTTTGTCGAGGGGCTGGAAATGCGCTTCGCCGGCACGCGGCTGGGCCGTCAGGAACTCGATGCCGAGATCATCGCCGACAACGACAAGGCGCTGTGGCAGCGCGACTGGATCGAACGCACGCGCGTGCGCGAGGCGCCGGAACTGGTTCGCTGTGTCGTGGCGGTCGATCCGTCGGTGTCGGTCAGCGGCGATGAATGCGGCATTGTTGTTGTTGGCCGCAGCGAGGAGGGCGAAGTCTATGTCCTCGCGGATCGTTCGCGCGGCGGCCTCACGCCCAATCAATGGGCGTCGCGTGTCGCCGACGCCTATGTGGCGTTCAAGGCAGATCATGTCGTCGCCGAAGCCAACCAGGGCGGCGAGATGGTGCAATCGCTGATGCGCGATCCCTTGCCGAATGCTGTCGTGAGGCTCGTCTATGCCAAACGCGGCAAGACCACGCGCGCGCAACCGGCATCGGCGCTGTACGAACGCGGCCGCGTGCATCATGCGGGCTGCTTCGCCGAACTCGAGGACCAGATGTGCAACTATGACGGCACCGGAAAGAGTCCCGACCGCATGGACGCGCTGGTCTGGGGCCTCGCCGAACTGTTTCCGGATGTGAAAGCGTCGGAGCCGAAGATTAGAAATTTAGCGCACTCCCTCTCCTCACATTCGTGAGGGAGAGGGAATAACAACGAGAGATCCATCATGCCCAACTGGTTCCGCCCCGCGAGAGCGGGCGCCTTCGCGCGTGCGCGAGCGTCCGAAACTGTGGAGAACGCGCACGCGCCAAACGGCGCAACGCGCACGACGCCTGCGTCCACGGCGCAGACCGCATCGGCTCCCGAAACAAAGGCGATGTCCCCTCTCGTCGCCCTCTCTCTCGCGGGGCGGGCCTCCTGGGGCGCGCGCGACTATGCGAGTCTGGCGCGCGAAGGCGTGATGCAGAACGCCATCGCCTATCGCTGCGTGCGCATGATCGCGGAGGCGGCAAGCTCCGTGCCGTGGCTTCTGTATGACGGCGCGACCGAAATCGAAACCCATCCGTTGCTGACGCTGCTCACAAGTCCCAACAGCCAGGATGACGGGCGCGCGCTGTTCGAGCGCTGGTATGCCTATGCGCTGGGTGGCGGCTGGCGGTTCTACGCGCCGTTCGCGGGCCTGATGGCGTATGTGGTGGATGAAGCCAAGCCCATCGTGTTCGACGGCACGGCATGGGGAGATTTCGTCTCGCTGCTGAGCCTCGAGAACATCTCGATGCTTGGCGTCAACACGACCGCCGATGCGACCAACAAGCTCGCGGTGAAATCCCCGGCGGTTCTGCTGGATAACATCGGCAACGGGATCCAGGCGAAGCTCAACAAGAACGCGAGCGGCGACACCGCGTCCCTCCTTTATCAGACGAGCTATTCCGGCCGTGCGGAGTTCGGTCTCACCGGTGACGACAATTTCCACTGCAAGGTCTCGCCGGACGGTTCGTCGTGGACCGACGCCCTGGTCATCGACAAGACGAGCGGCGCGCTCACGCTCGCGGCTGGGGCAAAGCTCTCGAACGGCTCGGCATCGGCGCCGCCACTCGCCTTCAACACCAACTACGGCTTCTTTTACGATACGACGAACAACGGTGTCGGAATTTCGGTCGCCGGCGCCGAGGTTGGATACATCGCGGGCGGCGGCGCGACGTTCTCGCTGCCCGGCGCGGGATACGGGCTGACGGTTCAAAGCGAGGGCGCCACGTCCAGCACCGTTTCCCGCTACACCAGCGACAACCAGGGCCCGGCCCTGAACATCAACAAGGCGCGCGGAACCATCGCGTCGCCATCCGTGATCCAGACGAACGACGTGATCGGGGGCTTTACGTTCCGGCCCTATTCGGGATCGGGGTTCACCCAGTCGGGTCTCATCCGCGCCGTATTGACCGAAACCGGCACAGTCAGCGCCTCGGCCTTGGGCACGCAGATTCAGATTCGCATGTGTCCGATCGGTTCCGGCACGGTCGCGGAGGTTGCGCGCTTCGACAATGAGAGCGGTCTGTCGATGTTCGGCGCCAATCCGGTGATCGATCAGAACCGCGGCCACCGGTTGCGCGCGACGACAATCTCCGGCGCAATCGCGCCTTCGGTTGCCGGCAATCTGTTCTTCCATTCCGATGCGCAGGGCGGCGCGGGCGAGATCGCGGTCGATACCGGCAGCGCCTATCGCCACGCCGGTCAGGCTGCGGTGAAGAAGCTGACATCCAATGCCGACGCGACCTACACGCCGCGCGCCGATGGCCGCATCGTGCGCGACAGTGCCGCACTCACCGCCGACCGGAAGCTCACGCTCGCCATCACGAACATTACAGACGGATATAAGGTCGAGATCAGCCGCCGGGGCTCCTCTGGCGGCCATAACCGCGGGGTTTATCAGGCCGACGGTACGACTTTGATCGTCAACATCGCCGACAATTCCAGCGCGGACTTCATCTATGATGCGACCGCGGCGCTCTGGTTTCAGAAGTGAGAACGTTGCCACGGTCGCCGGGGGTCTGCTAACAGTCGCCCGTACGGGAGTTGCTGACATGTCGATCGCGGCGGACGCCGAAAGCACCTATCTGATCGGAAGGATCGAGAGCACGCCGCTCGACAAGGAACCGTTCGACCATATCGAACTCACGTCCGTGTTTCCGCCCGAACTCTACAGCGAGTTGCTCGCCAATCTTCCGAAGACGCAGGACTATCGCGAGTTCTATCACCACGATGCGATGATGGCCGACGGCCACAGCGCCCGGCACCGCATGTTCCTCTATCCGGAGATCATACCGTTCCTGCCGCGCGAACAACGCGCGTTCTGGAAAAAGCTGTCGCGCGCATTGCGCTCGAAGGAAGTGCAGGCCGCGTTCAAGCGCAAATTCCGCGCCGCACTCGAAGGCCGCTTCGGCAAGAGCATCGACCAGCTCGATTTCTATCTGAAGCCGATCCTGGTGCGCGATCTGGAAGGCTATCAGATCGCCATCCACCCCGATGCGCCGCGCAAGGCGATCACGGTGCAGTTCTATCTTCCGCGCGACATGAGCCAGGTGAATCTGGGAACGCATTTCCACTACGGACCCGAAGGCGCGGATGCCGCGCGCGTGCGCGCGATGCAGTTCGCGCCTTCAACGGGTTATGCATTCCCGGTGCTACCCGACAGCTGGCACAGTGTTCCGCCAACGCCCGGCACCAGCGGCGAGCGCAACTCGCTGATGATGACCTATTATCTGAAGGACAGCATGAAAGTACGGTTGCGCTTCCTGCGCGATCGCATCAGCGAGTTCTGGGCCTATCTGACCAATCGGCCGACCAGCAACGCCGATTAATTCTGTTTCGCGATGGCGGGGCCGATCTGCGGCCAGAGCTTCGCGGCGAAGGCTTCCGACGCGGGAATGGTGAAGTGGCGCTGGTCGAACTCGGCCGGCGCGCCATCGACGAACAGCGGGCAGCTGCCCGGTTTGCAGACATTTTGCAGAAACGAGACGTAGGTCACGCCCGGCATGTTCGCGAAGGTCTCCGCCATGCGGCGATCCAGCGCCTCGATCTCGGGCATGCGCGATTGCGCGAGATCGAGCGCCTGCGTGTTCCCGGTGCCGGTGAAGCGCGCCACATAGAACGGGAAGGGATCGAGCGCTTCGGGCGTCGGCCCGATGACGATGACGCGGATGCCTTTCGCCGCGGTCCTTGCCGCCGCGTCCCGCATGGCGTTCAGCATCGGCTCCTGATCGAGCACGCGCCCCGCCAATACGACGGCGGATATATGTTCGTCGAGACGATCGAACACGGTTTTGTTGAACTGAAGACAGGAGTTCGGCACCACGCCCTTTGTCAGAACGGGTTCGCAGCCGGAATGCGTCGCCTGGATCAGATTCACGCCGGCTTTCTGCGTCTGGACCCGCAATCCGGCGACGAGATTGCGCGCCAGGCTGTCGCCCCACAGGACGACATTGGGTTGCGTTGTTGAAAGCACGAAGCATTTGTCGAAGGCGTAATGCGCGCCTTTGGACCTGACCGCGCAGGTGTCGACTCCGATGGCCTGCATGAAGGCGTGCGTGTCGGGCAGATCGAGCGTCGCATAGGCGCGCATCACATCGGGCGCGAAACGTTGCGGGAAGCCGCCGGCGGCGAGCGTTGCGCCGCTGATCGCAATCAGGCCTAGCGCCGATACACCGGCCGCGATGAAGATGGTGCGCGTGCCGATGCCGTCGCGTGTGCGGCGGAACGGGCGCTCGACAAAG
>CAZCJI010000121.1:0-8156 GCA_964498625.1 uncultured Rhizobium sp. | reverse complement strand
GCCCACGGGCAGTTCTCCGGGAACGCGTGTCGCGAACAGGTGATCACGCGCCAGCCCGCGCTCGAAAAACGCTTCACCGTCGCATGCCCGATGCCACGGCTCGCGCCGGTGAGGATCAGGGTGCGTTGTTCATCACTGGATTGTCTGGTCTCGGCCATAGCGCGAGTGTAGCGCAGATTTGAGAACGGGTCTCAAGCAAACCCGCGCGCGGCGCGGCGCTGCGATCAGGCCGCGCTGGCCTTCAGGGGGAGGAAGGTTCTCACCTCCTCCAGCTTGTTCACCATCGCAGTCGTTTCCGGCTTGATGAAGGCGATCTCGCGCGCGGCATCGTCGAAGCGCTTCTGCTCGATCAGGAACTCCACATATTCCAGCATCTGCACGTCCTCGACCGAGGTGCAGGCCATCATCTCGCGATAGGCCGCGTTTGCGGCTTCGAGGTCGCCCTTTGCCCGGTGGATCATGGCCGCGCGGCGGAACGGGGCGGGCTTTGAATTTGTCGCCGCAGCCCAGCGGCGCGCGGCGAGCAGCGCATCGTCCCACCGCCCCAAATCGGACAACACCAGCGTGAGCGAGCGCCACATGATGGGCGTCTTGGTCATGCTCTCCGCCAGCGTCCACAACGTCGCGAGACCTTCTTCCACGTGGCCGTCATGGATGGCGAGCAGCGCCTCAATCGTCCTCTTGCGCCAGATATTGCCCTTGTCGGGCATCTTTGCCGCGGCTGCAGCGGCATCCTCGCGCCGCCCGATCGCCAGACACAATTCGGCATAGTCGAGCGCGAATTTCGGGTCGATCTCGCTGACCTCGCGCAACGGCGCAAGGGTGCGCGCGGCAGTCTGCAATTGGCCGGCCTCGATCTCGTCGCGCGCATTGCGGATGATAAGCCTGGTCTGCACCGGCGGCTTTGCATCCGACGGCAGATAGGCGTGCAGCATGCGGTCGACATTCAGGAGGATGATCGTGTCGCGAACGTGCAGCTGATCGTCCAGCCATGCGCGGTCACGGTTGCTCATGATCACGCTCTCATAGGACGGGAAATAGTCGATGTGCGAATGGGCGGCTGCGGCATGTTCGGCCACGGCGCGCAGCACCGACTTGGAATAGGAATTGACCACAATCACGTCGCGTTCGCTGTGCGTGGCGTTCATCGGCACCGGCGACACCGTCAAAAGGATGCGCTGGTCGTCGCGGCAATATTTGCGCAGCAGCGCGATGACATTGTCGAGCGCTGCCATCGTCTCCGGGAAATCGAGCAGGCGTACTTCGAAGCGGCCCGGGTTCTGCAGCACCATGCGGCGCGGCGGCGCGAGGTTCAGATAGATGCCGGTTTTCGTGTCGTACCAGAGTTCGCTCAAGCCCAGCGTCATGATCACCACGCGGCAATCGACGACCTTGCGCGTCACATCAGTCACGGCCTTGCGATAGGCCAGCATCCTGTCAAGGCTCGTGGGCCGCACCGAAAGATGCGGGTCGAGAAATTTGTCCGGCGCGAGCTCAAGGATGTTCGGGGCGGGATCGAACGGCCGCTCGGGGTCCAGCGCCCACCGCAATTCGTTCTCAATCGAGACAACGCCGTAATTGTTCAGGACCGTGTGACCATGGAAATCGAAGAACTTGTCCGGCCACTCCAGCCCCAACGTCACGACGTCGAAGCCCTGACTCTCCAGCGCGCGTTCGATGTTGCGCGCGAAACAGGATCCGATGGTGAAGATCTTCTCGCCCGGCTGCAGCAGGAAGCTCGGCGAAAACGCCGGTGTGCAAAAAGGCTCGATGCGATTGGTGTCGGCGGGCTCGCGCGGCGGCCATTCTCCGACCGGATTGCCGCGGATGTTCGCAATGGCGTCTACACCGGAAATGGTGCGTAAGGGCATGAAGACCTGTTGCTCGGCAAATCCCGATAGGCTTTCACGCCGGCTTTCGCGCGTTCCGTTGCCAACGCATCATGAATACGGCGTAACGCGGGGGTTAGCAGCCGGACGCGGTCAGGACACAGCGCGAAGCGGCTGTGGCGTCTCCATGCCGGCGGCGTCCTGGTGGATGATCACCTCCGCTTTCGGAAACGCGGCGCAGAGCTGCCGCTCGATCTCGTCGCTCACTTCGTGCGCGCGCACCAGGCTCATGCCGGGATCGAGCTCGATGTGGCACTGGATGAACGTGTGCACGCCGGCCGCGCGCGTGCGCAGATCGTGGAAACTGCGTACTTCCGGATGGCGCATCACGATGGCCGCGATGCGGTCGCGCTCCGCGTCCGGCAATTCTCGGTCCATGAGCTGGTCGTAGCTCTGGCGGAACACGCTCCAGGCGCTCCACACCAATATGCCAGCCACCACGATCGCGATGATCGGATCGGCCGCCTGCCAGCCGAAACCCCACACCAGTCCCAGCGCGATAATCACGCCGAGATTGGTGGCGAGATCGGAAATGTAGTGCATTTGGTCCGCACCAACGGCAATCGAGCCCGTGCGCTGCACGACGTAGCGCTGATAGCTGACAAGTCCCAGCGTGCAGACGATGGCCACAAGCATGACGGCGAGCGCAATCCATTCCTGCTCGACAGGCTGGGGATCGAACAGGCGCGTGACCGACTGGATCACCAGAAACGTCGCGGAGCCGGCAATGAACGCGCCTTGCGCCAGGCCCGCCAGGGGCTCGGCCTTGCCGTGGCCGAAGCGATGTTCGTCATCGGCCGGCGTCAGCGCCGAACGGATGGCGAAGAAATTCAGGGCGGAGGCAAAGAGATCGAGCGCGGAATCCGCGAGCGACGCCAGCACGGAAACCGAGCCGCTCGTGAAATAGGCGAAGCACTTGATCGCGACCAGAAACGCGGCGACGGAAAGCGATGCGATCGCGGCGCGGCGCATCAGCCCGTCATCGGTCACGGCCTTGCGCGCATCGACCATCATCATGGAAAGAGTCTTTCCGTCCGCCACGGCGATGTCGTCGTGTCGCGGCGATAGACGAGACGGTCGTGCAAGCGGAACGGCCGGTCGCGCCAGAACTCGATCTCCAGCGGCGCGATCCGGTAGCCCGACCAATACGCCGGCCGCGGCACGGATTGCAGCGCGTACTTCGCGGCGAACTTCGCGATCTCCTTCTCGAAGGCGAAGCGGCCCTGCATGGGCCGCGACTGGGCGCTCGCCCAGGCGCCGATCTGGCTGTCTTTCGGCCGGGTCGCGAAATAGGCATCGGCTTCGGCGGCGCTGACCGGCGTCACAGGGCCCCGCGCGCGAACCTGTTTGCGCAGCGACTTCCAGTGCAGGCAGATCGCGGCGTGCGCATTGGCGGCGAGTTCCGTGCCCTTGGCGCTTTCGGTGTTGGTGTAGAAGACGAAGCCGGCTGTATCGAAGCCTTTGAGTAGCACCATCCGAACATCGGGATGTCCATCCGTATCCGCCGTGGCGAGCGCCATGGCGTTGGCGTCGTTGGGCTCGGACTTTTTCGCGTCCTCCATCCACGCGCCGAAGAGCGTCAAAGGATCCGCGTTCTCCCCGATCCCGCCGTCATCCAAAGGGCCGCCAACCTCGCTCATGTAACGGGCTTAGCATCTTCGTTTTGCACGCGGAAGCATGATGGATAGAGTGTTGGAAAGTTGCCTGGAAACATCGATGAAGACCCCGCTCCTTCGCGCTATTGTCATATGTTTCTGCGTGTCGTTCGCGTCTGGTTGTGCATCGTCGCCAGAAGACGATCCCAAGTTGACGAAGCAGATTTTCGATTCCGGCGTGGCCGCGTACGACGTAAAAAACTACGCCGAAGCTTTCAGAATATTCTCCTCCATCGACGACCGCGACGTGGCGGCCATGCGCAATGTCGCGCTGATGCTGCGCAAAGGTGAAGGCACCGCGAAAGACCCCAAGGCCGCAGAGGAGATGTATGCGCGCGCGGCACAGGGCGGGCTCGCCACTGCCGCCGCCGATCTGGGCGACATGCTTCTCAAAGGCGAAGCCGGTCCACCCGATCCAAAGGCGGCGCTCCCCTGGCTGATGGGCGCCGCGAGCGCGGGTCATCCGGTCGCCGCCCTCGAGGCCGGGCAGATTCTGGAAGAAGGCACCGCAGGCCCCAAAGACCTCGCGACGGCGCGCAAGCTCTACCAGATCGCGGCGGATGCCGGGATGGATGAAGCCAAACAGCGCCTCGCCGCCCTGCCCCCGGAACCCGCGGCGTTGCCACCGACCGAGCACCCTTAACGTTTCGGCGTTTCAATCCCTATATTGGGTCCGCCGATTCCGCGGCCCATCAAGAGAACCAATGCGCGATCCGTACGAAATCCTTGGCGTTTCCAAATCGGCGAGTGAAGCCGAGATCAAGAAGGCGTTCCGCACGCTCGCCAAGAAATATCATCCCGACAAGCATTCCGGCGATGCGGCGGCACAGAAGAAGTTCCAGGAGATCAGCGGCGCGTACGACATCGTCGGCGACAAGGACAAGCGCGTGAAGTTCGATGCCGGCGAAATCGACGCGAGCGGCAATCCGCGCGGCTTCGATCCCGGCGCGCAGGGTTTTCGCGGCGGTCCTGGCGGCGGTGGGCATGAGTATCATTTCTCCTGGGGCGATCAGGACGCGCAGCAACAAGGCGGCTTCAGCGCCGAGGATTTGTTCAGCGATCTGCTTGGCGGGTTGGGCGGACGCGGTGGAAGGCAACAGCCGCGACAGGGACAGGATTTCTCCGTCACGATGACCGTGGGCTTCGACGAGGCCGCAAGCGGCGGATCGCGCCGGGTGATGCTGCCGAACGGCGAACAGCTCGATGTGAAGATTCCCATTGGCCTTCGCGACGGCCAGCAGATTCGTTTGAAAGGCCGCGGTGGCGCGGGACGGCGCGGCGGTCCGGCCGGAGACGTGCTGATCCAGGTGTCGGTCGCGCCACATCCCTTTTACACACGCGACGGCAATGACTTACGGATGGACCTTCCCATCACGCTTCAGGAAGCCGTGCTCGGCGGCAAGGTGCCGGTGCCGACATTGACGGGAACCGTGTCGTTGTCGATCCCCGCGAATTCGAACACGGGCGGCACGCTTCGCCTCAAGGGCAAGGGCATACCGGCGCATGGCGGGGAGCAGGCGGGCGATCTCTACGTGAAACTCGCCGTTTCGCTGCCCGACAAGGCGGACGACGATCTGCGGATATTCGCGGAAGGCTGGAACCTGAGCTATGATCCCCGCTCGAAGCTGAAGTGAGGTCATGCGATGTCACGCAGTCTGAAATTCGTCGCGGCGCTGGGGCTTGTCCTGCTTGCGCGGTCCGCGGCCGCCGAAACGACGAGCTATGAATTCACGGCGAAGAACAACTCGGCCGGACCGATCACGGTGATGGTCGATGGCAAGGTGAGCTGCAAGATAGACGCGGGAAAATCCTGCAAGCTCGATTTCTCACGCGAAGATGCAACGCTGGCCTATGCGCTTGCAGGCGGTGCGCCGGTGACATTCACGACTGGAAACATCGAGGCCGCCGATCTGTGCAACATAGATGCGACCGGCGCGCATTGTGTGGACCCAACGGGACATCCGACGAACTGAGCACAACTCGAAATATCAGGCCGCACGTTTCCGTTTTTGTTCAGTCCCGCTGATCGAGCCGCGCTGGAGAAAGCCTTGGCCAAGCATCTTGGCCCACCAGTTCTCCATCGCGCGGTTGCCGATTGGCCCGAGCCAGAGCGCGGTGCCAAATTTTTCCCGCGCGCGCTCAAGATCGTCCGTCGTAACTGCATAGCTCTCACACGCCTTTTGTAGGCTAGTCCCCTTTTCCACCAGGGTATCAATGCGGGCAACTACGCTGCGATCTGCAGTAGCCGTCAGGACGCGCAAACGATCACGGCTCTGCCATGGCCAGAACGCCTGCGGCTTTTTCTCGACCAATGTTTCGAAATGGGATGGAATCGCATCCAATCGGATACCGAGAAACGGGCTATTCCTGTCGCGAACGATGATGTTCACGGCATCAAACGAGCGGCCATGCACGCTTTTCCAGTCCTGCTTTGCCTCGGTTGTCCAGAACATGTCTCGAGAAAATCCGCAGATCGAGAGGAATCGCTTCGTAAGATCGAGGCTGGGGCCATCGGGATAGACCTTGGCGAAGAAATCGCCGAAGTCATCGGTATCGGGCATAAGCTCGTAGATCGTCGCCAGAAGGACCAGTCCGCGGTTGAACACGATCCCGATATCGTCACCGTCTTTCGTAGTGTCCCAATCCGCGCCACCGTTTCTGAAGATCGGTTTGTAGTCGATGACGGCTCCCAAAAGGAGCAACGCGTGATGCGGATTCCCGCCGATCGCTTCCAGGATCAACACTTCCCAGACGTTTCGCGCCAGAGGTCCGAGATTTTCCTCCGATGCGTCGAGCAAGCCACCCTGTTCAAGGCATTGCTGCAATCGCAGCAGAATGTCGGGAAGATTGTACGCCGAAAAGTCCGTGCCGGGATCGTCGTGCCGGAGTTTTTCCAGCGCCAGAGTGACGGCGCGCCGACGAAAGCTGTTGGTCGCACCCAGACCGTCATCGCCGTTCTTTGCGATCTCTTCCGGTTCGCGGCTCAATGCGGCGCGCGTAAGCGCCATTGTGAGAGGTGCCTTCTCGATCTCCTTCAACGAAGTCTTCAACGCCTCATGGATATCTCTGAGCGCGGATCTGATCGCCAGCAGCTCCGGCCGGGCTACGTTCAGAATTATGTGACAGGCGAGTGTTGACAGCTTTTCATAGATCTCGATCTCGTCTGTCTGATCTTCTCCGTAGATTTCGCTCACCTTCTTTGAATTTTCTTCTTTCTGCGCTTCCTCGAGGAACTTGCGAGCGATTTCTCCCAGTAGCGAAGCGACAGACGCCGCGCCTTCGCGCATCGTATCCAGGACGCCGGCGACGGATCGGACACCATCAATGCTTGCGTTCAACCGGCTGTCGACAAAATCCAGAATATCGCTGTCGCCGACGCGCCGTGACAGAAGATTGGCCGCACGCGCAATCCGTACCGTGATGGCAATGCTGGTCGCGGTCAGGACAAAGCCCGCGACATAGCCCAGGAATTCGCCTGTCTTGCCGAACCTGTCCAGGTCGCTGTTGAGCAACATGAAAAGTATGGCGATCGCGAACGCGCTTAATGACGCGACGAGGACCACACCTAAAACCAGCATAACGACGTTGTCGCTTGTCGAAGCTCCGCTTCTGTGGCGACCGCGAGTTTCGGCAGCCGTCGAAACGTTACCCACCACATTGCCCCCTTGGCCTTTTAACAGGCCTCACCTCAATCTTGGGTAGCGTAGCACACTGCTCTGGCTAGCGTCACCGTCCTGGAACATGACGAGCGCGTCATGAAAAGCCGATTTGCTTGATTTTAAGGCCGAACCGCCTTAGCCGAGGCGGAGTTCTTCGCTTTACCCACCCGGGAGCCCGTCCATGTCCACTAGCGGCCTGATGAAAGGCAAGCGCGGCCTCATCATGGGCGTGGCGAACGATCGCTCCATTGCCTGGGGCATCGCGGACGCGCTGCACAAAGCCGGCGCGGAGCTGGCGTTCACCTATCAGGGCGATGTTTTCAAAAAGCGTGTCGTGCCGCTGGTTGCGAAACTGAACCCGGCGGCGGTCCTCGACTGTGACGTGACCAGCCAGGGTTCGCTCGACGCCGTGTTCACCGAGCTCGCCGGCAAATGGCCGACGATCGATTTCGTCGTCCACGCGATCGCGTTCTCCGACAAGGACCAGCTCAAGGGCCGCTATATCGACACGACGCCGGACAATTTCGCGCAGACGCTGAACATCTCCTGCTATTCGTTCACCGCGGTCGCGCAGCGCGCCGAGAAGATGATGCCGAACGGCGGATCGATGCTGACGCTGTCCTATTTTGGCGCCGAAAAGGTCATGCCGCATTATAACGTGATGGGCGTGGCGAAAGCGGCGCTTGAAGCCAGCGTGCGCTACATGGCCGAGGACCTGGGCAAGAAACAGATCCGCGTGAACTCGATCAGCGCAGGTCCGATCAAGACGCTGGCCGCGTCGGGCGTGGGCGATTTCCGCTACATCCTCAAATGGAACGAGTACAACTCGCCGCTTCGCCGCAATGTGACGATCGAAGAAGTCGGCAATTCGGCGCTGTTCCTGCTCTCCGATCTCGGCAGCGCGGTCACCGGCGAAAACATGCATGTCGATTCCGGCTATCACATCGTCGGCA
>CAZCJI010000120.1:0-8160 GCA_964498625.1 uncultured Rhizobium sp. | reverse complement strand
CAAGGCGCGCCATAGAGCGCCACTGCGATGCTCATGAATGCGGCCGGTGGTGAGATCGGACGAAACACAGAAGAAAGGCCGCGGCAGTTCCTCCACCCGCACGTCGCCGAAATTCTGCTGAAGCAGCGTGCTGACGCGTTTGCCGCGTACCAGCGCGATGAGCGGGAAAGTGTAATCGGATAGCGGATTGGCATCGACGAAGGCCGCGCGCAAGCGGTCCGAGAGTTCCTTGATATCCCATTCCGCCGCGACACCGGCGGCGATGATCGCGCCCATGCTAGTGCCACCCAGGTGATCGAACGGAACGCCGGCTTCCTGCAGCGCTTTCAGGATTCCGATATGCGCAAAGCCGCGCGCACCGCCGCCGGCCAGCACCAGGCCTACCGCACGGCCAGAGATGAATCGCGCCAGCCGTGCAATATCGGCGATGTTTCCCGCGCGCACATGGTGATGGGATTCGAACAATCCGCTGCGTAGCGAAAAGTGCTCCGGCAGATGCCGCAACGCGCTCGACGGATGCAGGAGCAGAAGCTCCGGCAATCCGCTCACGCGCTCCTTGCTCGGCGTGACATCAAGCGAACGTTGCGGCAATGGCCGTTCCGCGCTCGCGAGCAGCAGCACGCGGTCCGCCTGACGGGTGCAAAGATGCGTCCAGGGTGTGTCCGGCCCGTCACCGCGATAGAAGACGATGTCGTGTTCCGCCTCGAAGCGCGTGAACCATTCGGCCGACCGCTCCGCGGCGGAGGAATCCAGAACCGCAGCGCGAGACCCCATATCGCAGAGCGCAGCCGCGACGCGCTGTGCGATCGGTTCGTGTTCCAATCCATCCTGCAAAGGCACGACGGCAAATGTCTTGGGACGCGCGGTGTCGCTGGCGCTATGCGTCGTCGCCTGCAGACGCCTGACCAGAATGCGCGTCAGATTGAGCATCACGCGTGGATGGCGGCTGATGAGCGTCTCGAAGCCTTCCGGCGAGATGCGGAGCAATTCGCTGTCGCGCAGCGCCACGATCTCCGCGGACGGCGTTCCGGTATTGGCCAGCAGCGACATCTCACCGACCGTCTCGCCGGCGGGAATGTGGGCGACGAGCCGGCGCTTGCCGCGATCGTCTTCCGCAAGCACGCCGAGCGAGCCGGTCACGACCAGGAACAGGGCCTGACGGTTCTCGCCGTCGCGGTTGAGCGTCATGCCGCCGGGCAGACCGAACCAATTGGCCTCCGAAAGCAGGCGCCTGAGCGCCGGATCGCCGATGTCCTGCAGCAGCGGGAAATTGCGCAGCCGCGCGCGCAGGCTGTCCGGATAGACGGTCTCCTGGCCGGTGCGAAAGGAAGAAAGGAACGCCATGTTCTCTGTTCTAGCTCACCAGGCGGTCCAACCGCCATCGACGGTTATGGCCGCGCCGGTCACGAAACTCGACGCCTTCGTTGCGAGGAAAAGGAGCGGACCGGCGATTTCCCCGGCGCGTCCCGTCCGGCCCAGCATTGTCTTGGCGGCCAGCCGCGCGGCGAAATCCGGGTCGGCCTTGGTGACCTCGTCCTTTGGGAAGGGGCCAGGAACCAGCGCATTCACACGGATTTTGTCGGGGCCGAGTTCCGCCGCCAGGTGACGGGTCAGCTGGATCAAAGCGGCCTTGGCGGGTCCGTAATGGAAGGGGCTTGCCTGTTCCCGTTTCGCGTAGATCCGCGAATCCGGAGAAACATTCGCGTACATAGACGCGATATTGACGACACTTGCACCATCCGAGGCGATGAGCGCCGAACGCGCGGCGCGAACGGATTCAAACGCCGCCGTCACGCTGCTCGCGTAAGTCTTTTCGAAGTCCGCGGGTTCCAACGCCGCGAATGGCTTCGCCGTCATGCTGATGGCATTGTTCACCAGCACGTCTAACCGGGGAAGTTTGGAAAAGTACGCGCGCACGGCGGCCGCGTCGCCGACATCGAACACAACACGTTCGACCGAATATCCTTTGCCGAGAAGTTCGCCTTCATAGACGGCGAGCTTGGCATCGTCGCGACCATTGAGAACGACATGCGCACCGGCCTCGCAGAGCGCCTCCGTCATCGCGCGGCCAAGATGCCCCGCCGCGCCGGAGACAAACGCGACCCGGCCCTCGAGGCGGAACAACTCGCTCATTTCGGCCACTGCGCCGGATCGAGGAGTTTTACCGGCAGATGCGGGATGCGCGCTTCGACCAGCGCACATTCATCGGCGTTCAGCGGACGCTTGATGAAAAGACGCAGATTGTCGTCCAGCTGATCTTCGGTTTCGAGACCGACGACCACGCCGTCGATCCAGTCCTGACCACGCGCATAGGCAAGACAGAGGTCGGCGGCATTCTCGCGGCCGAGCTGATGGGTGAGACCGGCGATAATGTTGATCAGGGCCTGCGGATAGACGCCTTCGATCTTCGGCCACACCCCAACATCGCTGCTCGCAAGCACGCCTTGCAAAAAGGTGCTGCGCGCATGAATCGTCACACTCGGACGCGACGCCAGGCACGTTTTGAATCCGGCCTTGCGCCAGCGCCAGTCCAGCAGATTGAACGGCAGCTGCAGATGCACGACATCGGGACACGCCAGAGCGGACAGCGCTTCCAGCGGCGACGATACCGACACGCCGAGCGACAGCACGCTGCCATCTTCGAGACGTTCAACGAGACGCTCCCAAATGGCGCCGCCGTGGCTGCGCATGTGTTCGGCGCGATGCAGCAGAAGACAATCGAGCCGGTCACGGCGCAATGCCGACAAGGATTCCTCTATGCTCGCATCGACAGCGGCCCGCGCATCGGCGCGCGATGCGCCCGGCGCAAGCTCGCTCAACGGACTGAGCTTGGTGATCGTGCGGATGGATTTCTTGTGCGCCAACGCCTCGCCGAGGCGATCTTCGCTGTCGCCGTAGGCACGCGCGGTGTCGAATTGCGAGATGCCGCCTTCCGTCGCGCGCGCGACGAGACGCAACGCAGCCTCACGCGACGGCTTGCCGGTACGGTTCGCCGCGCCGTAAGCAAGACCCAATTGCACCGATCCCATCACGAGTTCGGCCGGAGACTGACCGCGCATTCGATGTCACCTTCTTCCCCAAGCCAACCTCCCACGGCATGGTAAATTTCTGCTTTACAAAGAGGCCTCATGACCGACCGAATCCTGACGACCCATGCCGGAAGTCTGCCGAAGACAAAGGAGTTGGGCCGTCTCTATGCCTCTATCGCGGCGGGCCAAACCGCCGACGACTCCGCGCTTCGTTCCAGGATCGAAACCGCAGAGGCGGATGTCATTGCGAAGCAGATCGCCTCCGGCATCGATATCCTCAATGACGGCGAAGTCGGGCGCGAGGGCTTTTTCACCTATGTGCGCCATCGCATGACGGGTTTCGGAGGACAATCGCAGCGCCCGATCATGCGCGATATCACCATGTATCCGAGTTTTCTGGCGTTCATCATGCAGCCGCGCGGCGAGCAGGTGAACCTGCTTGCACCGCCGGCGGCTATCGGCGACATCGCTTATCGCGGCGGCGATGCCATCGCGGCGGATTGCGCGCGCTTGAAGACCAATCTCGCCGCGCACAAGGGCGCTTACACCGATGTGTTCATGACCGCGCCGTCGCCGGGCATCATCGCCGCCGCGATGAACAACCAGCATTATCCCGACATGGCAAGCTATGTCGCGGCGCTGGCCGACGCGCTGGCGAAGGAATACCGCGCGATTGTCGAATCCGGTTTCATCCTCCAGATCGACGCGCCGGACCTCGCGATGGAACGGCACACGCTGTTCGCCGACAAGCCGCTGGGCGATTTTCTGGATTTCGTTCGTCTGGTGGTCGCGGCAATCAATGCGGCGCTTGCAGGGATCGATCCGGCGCGGGTGCGTCTGCATGTGTGCTGGGGCAACTATAACGGCCCGCATGAATGCGACGTGGCGCTGGCCGACATCTGGCCGGAGATCGCGAAAGCCAGGGTCGGCGGCTATCTGCTCAGCCTCGCCAACCCACGGCACGAGCACGAAGTCGCGCTGTTCAAAGACGGCATCCTGCCGAAGACGGCGATCCTGGCGGCGGGTGTGATCGACACCACGAGCAACTACGTCGAGCACGAAGAGGTTGTGGCGCAGCGTCTTGAACGCGCGGTCGAAGCGGTTGGCGATCCCGGCCGCGTTCAGGCCTGCACCGATTGCGGCTTCGAGACCTCTGCCGGCTATGTGATGATTCCGGAGGATGTGGTGTGGGCCAAGCTTCGCGCCTTGCGCGACGGGGCCGCGCTGGCATCCAAGCGTGTGTTCTAACCCTGCCCGAGCAGCTTCCACACGCTCGAGCTCGTCATCACGATCTTGCCCTTCACCGTGAAATCGCCGCGCATGAAAACGAGCGCCCGCGTGCGGCGCGTCAGCTCCGGAACGACTTCGATCCAATTGCCCGCTTCTGCCGGCCTGACGAACTGATGCTGCATGTTGAGCGTGACGGACGGCGCGCGATCGGTCACGTCCCACACCGCCTGGCCGAGCGTCATATCGGCGAGCGTCATCAGCATGCCGCCATGCACGACGCCGCGCAGATTGCAGTGATGCGCCTCGACCTGAAACGCATAGCGGCGCGCACCGGCTTCGCCCTGGCTGAATGCGGGCCCGACATGAAGCTCGAACGGATCGACAAGGCGGACTTCGGTAAATCCTTCGGGCGCAACCTTCATGGCACGATCTTCCAAAAACCCTGCGCCACCATCAGCACCCGCTCCTGCGCCGTCATCTGCGAAGACAGAAACACCAATGTCCGTGTTTGCCGCGTGACATGCACGCGGATCTCTATGAGATCGCCGAGCCGCCCCGCGCCGGCGAAGTCGCAACTCAACGAGACGGTGCTGCAGGATTGCGCGCCGCTCGCGAGGCGCGAGGTTCGGCTCATCGCGATATCGGCGAAGGTCATCAGCAATCCGCCATGCACGGTGCCGACCGAGTTCATGTGCTTTTCGAGCGCGACGAACGCGAAACGCCGGACGGCGCCTTCATCGGGCAACCGGTAGAACGGGCCCGCATGAAGGTTAAACCCCCGAAGAGAAATATTCTCGGCGCCTTCCGGCAGAGCGCTCGCTTCGACAAGCATGGGACACGGATTCGTGAATGGCCAAGCGGTGATAGGCAGTTTCACGCTGCACCGCAATATGACACGCCGTGATCTTCCGGCCACGTTGGAAACACGTCCCGGCCACAGTAAAGTTGCAAAATCCGTGAAGATGCGCCAAGCGAGGGCGCTTTCTGAAGTGCATGAAGATCAAAGAGGAAACACGATGAGAACTTCGTTCGCCCGTACCGTGCTCGCAGCCGCCTTCGCGGCCTGCGCGGCGCTTTCCGTTTCGACAGGCGCTACGGCCGCCGACAAAGGTCCGTCGATCAGCAAATCGCTTTCGACGCCATTGAAGGCCACAGAGGCCGCGATGAAGGCCAACGATCTTCAAGGCGCTCTGGTCCATGCAAAGGAAGCGCAAGTAGTTGACGGTCAGACGGACTACGACAAGTACGTGGTCAATCAGTTCCTCGGAAACATCTATATCGGCCTCAAGGACTACAAGAACGCCCAGGTGGCGTTTCAGGCAATGGCGGACTCGCCCGCGCTGCCGCCCGCGGACAAGAACAACGTCTATTCGACCACGCTTCAGCTCTCCGTGACCACTCAGGATAGGGCGCCTGCCACCCGCTTCGGTGTATCGCTTCTGGCGGTGGGGCCTCCTCCGGCAGCGCTCGTGGAGCAGCTCGCCGTCGCCTATTACAACTCGGGCAATCACGACAAAGCGCTCGCGCTCGCAAAAACGCAGATCGATGCGGACAAGGTGGCAGGGCGCCAGTCCAGCCAGGCGTTGATGCAGATCATGATGAGCGGGCAAGCCAAGCAGAACGACACAGGCGCAGCGATCGCAACGCTGGAAGGATTGGCGCAGGGTTACGGAAACCCCGGCGATTGGGCGAAGCTGATCGATCTTGCCTTCAACACCAAAGGCCTGAACGACATCCAGGCGCTTTATCTCTATCGTCTCCGCGTTTTGAGCGGCGCCACAACCTCGCTCGATGACTATGCGATCATGGGCAATATCACGACCAAGGCCGGCTATCCGGGCGAGACTGTGACTCTGCTCGAGCACGGCATGCAGCAGGGCGTGGTGAAGCCCGGCGACAAGGCCGGTGCCCAACTGGCCGCCGCACGCACCAAAGTGCCGGGCGATAAAGCCTCGCTTCCCGCGTTCGAGAAGCAGGCGACCGCGCGCAAGACCGGCGACTACGACATCAAGGTCGCCGAGACGTATTATGGCTATGGCGACTTTGCTGCCGCGGAAGCAGCGGCGACCCGCGCTATCGGCAAGGGCGGTCTGAAAGATCCGTCGGAAGGGCCGATGGTGCTGGGCATGGCGCTTGCCGCACAAGGCAAGAACACCGATGCCGCTGCCGCGTTCGCCAAGGTCTCCGGCGCGAACGACCAGAAGATCGCACATCTTTGGACGCTCTACGTTCAACGCAAATATGGCGCTGCGCCGGCTGTGCACTAACGTCGTGGTTCCGAAGTTCGCCCAACGCCGATATCGAGGTCTAAGCGAACTTCGGAGCCAAAACGACACTAGGATTCAATGGTTTGCTAGTGTCCTTTCGATTCCGAAATTCGCATGAGCCGGATATCCAGAGCGGACGAATTTCGGAATCGGGACACCAGCGACACGGAGGCCGGGACGCCTGCCATGCACGCGGGCCGGCCCGTTTCGCATCGGGGCGAACTCGATCACATTGCGTTTCCGGTGAACCTGTTGTGCGGCTTCGCACCGTTCATCGCATTCGTCGTGCTGTCGCGATTGTCGATCAGCCTTGCGCTGTGGACCGCTCTCGCCGTCGCCTTCGGGCTGGGATTGCCCGTATTCCTGCACACGCGCACGATCCGCACGCTCGACGGCGGCGGCGTCGCGCTGTTCGGGATTTGCGCGATCCTGTCCGGCGTTTTTCCGGCGCTGAGCAATTTCAATACCGTCAGATTCGTCGTCATTCTGGGGATGCTCGCGACGGTGCTCACCTCTTTTGCACTCCGCGCGCCTTTCGCAGGCCAGTACGCGGCCGACGAGCCCGATCTGGCGCGTGGGGTGTGGCCGATTTCCGCAGCATGGGCTTTCGCATTCGCGATCATGTCGGTCGCGGACGCTTTGGCGACCTATGTTCACATGACGCCGGAACGCGCGGTCGTGCTCGTAAACCTTGCAGCGCTTGTTGCAGCGACCACCTTTACGGTGCGATACACAGCCGCCCTCCGCCGCAAGACCGTGTGACATGACCCATCCAAGCCCTCTCGAGGTGGCCAAGCCGATTGTGTTCGACCTGCTGGCCGCGATCACCTTTGCGGCGTCTTTCTTTATCGCCAAGCACGGATTCGGCGCCTCGGGCCTGCACAGCGTCTATATCGCCGCCATCACCGGCATTGCGACCGGGGTCATCCAGCTTGCCATTAAAAAGGCGATGCGCGAGGAGATCGGACCGCTCCACTGGCTGAGCCTCGGGGTCGTGCTCATCCTCGGGCTCATGACCATCGCGCTTCACAACGAGCATTTCATTAAGCTGAAGCCGAGCGTGATCGATTTCTCGGTCGGGCTTTTCATGGCGACGCGGGACTGGATGACGCCCTATATCCCGCAGGATGTACGCCGCTATCTCGACGAGAAGCTGATCTTCCGCGCCGAGAAAGCGTGGGCGATCTTGATGTTCGGATTCTCGGTCGCCAACATCGCCGTCGCGTTTCTGTTCGATTTCGCGGTCTGGACGCTCTACGCGACCTTCGTGCCGACCACGATCATCATCGTCCTGTTCTTCGTGCAGTACGTGGTCTTCCGGCGAATGGCCGATGAAGGCGCGCTGGCGGCCGGCGAAAAAATCTAGTTGCCGCCTCTTGATATTTTTCGTTATTTCGCTAGATAACGAAAAATGAGTGATGTGTTCGACGCCCTGGCCCATCCGGTACGGCGCAAGATACTGAAATTGCTCCAGAAAGGCCCGTTAAGCGCGGGCGATCTCGCGGCCAGTTTCGATATTTCCAAGCCCACCCTGTCCGGCCATTTCGCCGTACTAAAGGCGGCCGATCTGGTCCACACCGAGCGCCAGGGCACCTCGATCATCTACCGCCTGAACATGAGCGTGCTGGAAGAAG
>CAZCJI010000119.1:0-8204 GCA_964498625.1 uncultured Rhizobium sp. | reverse complement strand
TCTTGGGCAGATCGACCGGCACGCCGACCGTTAACAGCGGCGCCGTCACCATGAACACGATCAGCAGCACAAGCATCACATCGACGAACGGCGTGACGTTGATCTCCGCCATCGGCCGTCTGCGGCCACGGCGACGGCGCCCGGCGCCAACCTGCGCGATACCCATCGCCATCAGCGCGCCTTTTCGTCGAGCTGGCGGGACAGGATCCCGGAGAACTCATCCGCGAAGGCATCGAGGCGGTTGGTGTAACGGCCGATCTCGTTGACGAAGCGGTTGTAGAAGATCACCGCCGGGATAGCGGCCAAAAGGCCCATCGCGGTCGCGAAAAGCGCTTCCGCAATGCCTGGGGCCACGACAGCAAGCGTCGTGTCATGGCGGGCGGCGATGGCCGAGAACGAATTCATGATCCCCCAGACGGTGCCGAATAGGCCGATGAAGGGCGCGGTCGCACCGACGGTCGCGAGAAACCCGAGCTGGCTCTCGATGCCGTCGGTCTCGCGCGTGATGGTCACCGACATCGCCTTGTCGATGCGATCCTTGATGCTGGCCAGCATGCTCTCGCGCGGCGTGCCACCCTCGAAGGCCCGGCGCCATTCGCGCAACGCCGAGATGAACACTGCCGCCATCGGATGATCGGGCTTGGCGGAGAACTGCTGATAGAGATCGTCGAGCGAGCGCCCCGACCAGAATACTTTCTCGAACTTGCTGGCGCGCCGCTTCAAGGTGCTCAGCGCAAGCGACTTGTTGATGATGATGGTCCAGGACCACAGGCTCGCAATCAAAAGCAGGATCATCACCGCCTTTACGAGGAGATCGGCGCGCTCGAACAGCGACACGACGGAGATCGTGCCGATGGCGGACGGTGCGGCATCGCCGCCGGTCTGCGTCACGTCGACATTCGTGGTCGGCGCCGCGAGCGGTTCGCTCTGCGCCGGATCGCCGGTGGGCGCGGCCTCGGGTCCCCGCTGCGCGTGGGCATTGCCCGCGAGACTCAAACAAATCAACAGTGCCGGCAGGAAAGCGGCGACCAAACGCACGATCTTCATGAACCATCCTTGCTCACGGGAACGCGTGAGTTCCCCCAATGGAAGCGATTATGCCGGGCCGGCGGGAAAATCACACTCCGAACATGGCCGAATTTTGGCCCGGCCCGTTAAGCATTTGTTTCATTGAGGAAAGGAAGCATCTTCTCGCGCACATCGGCGGGCAGGCGCTTCAACTTTCCCTCAAGGGTGATCAGGCAAGCCTCCACCCAGCCCTCGACCAGCAGCTTGCCGTTCGACATGATTTTCTGGTCGGCGCAGACGCGCACGCCGGTGACGTCGCTGAAGGTAGAATGCACCTCAATGGCATCGTCCAGACGCGCGGGGCGATGGAACTCAAGCCTCGCCTTGCGCAACGCCCACGCCATCGGCTCATCGCCATCGAGTTTCGCAAGCCAGATGCCGGCACAGCGGAAGAACTCCGTGCGACCGCGTTCCATGAAGCGCAGATAGTTGACGTGATAGACCACGCCGGAAAGATCGGTGTCTTCGTAGTAGACGCGCAACGGCAGAACGTGCATTCGACCCTCGAAGCGGCCGAGGCCCTGCGGCTCATTCGTCATCGCCGGCCTCCCGGAACAGACCGAACTGCGCCGGATCGCGCGACGGCGCGGGCAGGCCCAGATGCGCGAAAGCCTGCGCCGTGAGCAGGCGTCCGCGCGGCGTGCGTTGCACGAAGCCCTGCTGCATCAGGAACGGCTCGACGATTTCCTCGATCGCGTCTCGAGCCTCTCCGAGCGCGGCTGCGATCGTCTCAACACCAACCGGACCGCCCCCGAAGCTTTCCGCGATCAGTTGCAGATAGCGCTTGTCGAAGGCGTCGAGCCCGCGCGAATCCACTTCCAGACGTGTCAATGCGGCATCGGCGATCCTCGCATCGACCGTCTTATGTCCGCCGACGGAGGCAAAATCGCGCACGCGCTTGAGCAGGCGGCCCGCGATACGCGGCGTTCCCCGCGCCCGGCCAGCGATCTCGCGCGCACCCTCCCTGGTGAGATCGAACGAAAGCACGCGCGCCCCGCGCTCGACGATGGAAACGAGTTCCTCCGGCGAATAGAAATTCAGTCGTACCGGAATCCCGAAGCGGTCGCGCAACGGCGTTGTGATAAGACCGGAGCGCGTCGTCGCGCCGACCAGCGTGAATGGCGACAGAGCGATCTTCACCGACCGCGCACTTGGACCCTCGCCGATCACGAGGTCGAGTTCGAAATCCTCCATCGCCGGATAGAGAATTTCCTCTACCGCGGGGTTGAGACGATGGATTTCATCGATGAACAGCACGTCTCGCGGTTCGAGATTGGTCAGGATCGCCGCGAGATCGCCGGCTTTCGCCAGCACCGGCCCCGAGGTCGAGCGGAAATTCACGCCGAGTTCGCGCGCCACGATCTGTGCGAGCGTCGTCTTACCCAATCCCGGCGGGCCTGAGAACAGGACATGGTCGAGCGCTTCCTGCCGCGCCTTCGCGGCTTTGATAAAGACCGATAGATTTTCGCGCGCCTGTTGCTGGCCCACGAACTCGGCCAGAACCTTGGGGCGCAGACTCGACTCGAGCGAATCCTCTTCCGCGCGCTCGGGCGTGACGAGACGGTCTGTCTGGGCCTTCGCCATCTATCGTCCCATGCCCTTCAAGGCCTCGCGGATCAAAGCATCGACCGCACTTCCCTCGCCCAGATCGCGCGCGGCGCGGGCCACCGCTTCCGCCGCCGTGCCCCGAGAATAGCCTAGCTTTACAAGCGCCGCGACCGCGTCTGCCTCCGGACCGATTGGGGCCGCGAGCGAGACGCCATCCTCAGCGTGACCGCGCAGCATCATGGCCGGCGCCTTGTCCTTGAGTTCGGTGACGATGCGGAGCGCGAGCTTGGGACCAACGCCCTGCGCCCGCCCAACCGCTGCCTTGTCGGACAGCGCAAGCGCGCGTTCCAGCTCGCGCGGGCTGAGCGCCGACAGCACATTGAGCGCGACGCGTGCTCCCACATTCTGCACCGTCTGCAGCAGACGAAACCACTCACGCTCTTCGGGCGACGAAAATCCGTACAAGCGGATAGTCTCATCGGTGATACGCAGCTCGATCATGAGAGACGCCGCTGTTCCCGGCGCAAGCTTCGATAGTGTCGAGGCCGGGCAATGCACGAGATAACCGACGCCGCCGACATCGAGAATGACATGATCCTCCGCGATCGTGTCGATGCGCCCATTGAGCTTTCCAATCATGCGAGTGCGGCCGCGATCCGCGCGCGCGTCGAGGAGAGATGTGCATGCGCGATGGCCGCCGCCAGCGCGTCGGCGGCATCGGCCTGCTCGACGCGGCTTTGCGGCAACAAGCGGCGCACCATCGCCTGAACCTGTTCCTTGCCGGCGTGGCCGGCGCCCACGACGCATTTTTTGATGTGGTTGGGTGTGTATTCGGCGATTTCGAGCCCCGCCTGCGCTGCTGCGAGCAACGCCACAGCGCGTGCATGACCGAGTTTCAACGCAGCGGACGGATCCTTGTGCACGAAGGCTTGTTCCACCGCGATGGAGGCGGGCCGCAGTTCCGCGATCACGCTTTCCAGTTCTCGGTGCAGCCGCATCAGCCGAACGCCCAGTCCCTCCGCGGTCTTCGTCGCGATCACGCCATGCGCAACATGGGTCAGTCTGGTTCCCGCAACGTCGATCGCGCCCCAACCCATATGGGCGAGGCCGGGGTCGAGCCCGAGGATGCGGATTGCGAGCATGCGGCAGCCAGAATCGTTCGGGCCAAGTGTCCGCAATCGGAGGCTCCCGCGCAATCCAAAGGGCCATCGCCGAATATCAACAAATTATTGACGAAACATCGCAGAAATATCGTGACTCCATTGTAATGTTCGGATAGAAGAAAAACGAACGGGGGAGAGAATGCGAAAGATTGGCCAGAAGGCACTCACGCTCGTCGTCAATTCCGATGCGAGGGAGATCGACACAGGCGACCTTTCCGGATTGCCCGACGAGCTTTTGAAGGAACTCAGCGTCGCCCAGGCCGATGTCCTGGAGCGTCAGATCGTCGAGGTGTTTCAAGCGCTGGGCGGAAGCGCCGATCTGGATCAAATCCTGATCGGCCTCTACCGCAAATTCCAGGTCGTGCAAAAGCGCCGCTTCCTGCAGAACAAACTCTGGCAAATGGTACGCAAGGGGCAGATGCGCAAGCCGAAGGGCGAGCGTGGCCAATTCCACCTTGAAAAGCCCAGACAGCGGCGCAAGGGGCGGCGGACGTGAATTCGCCCTACGCCGTTCTGGTGTCGGAAGAGGCGGAAAGCGAGAGCGATCAGCGCGCGCGCCGCGACAGAAAGAAAAGGACCGTCCGCGCGGAACCGGAAAACCTCGGCCACGCCATCACCATCGCATGGTGCGATTGGGCAGCGGGCATGATCATCGGGCTGATGCCCCTGCTCTGCCATCTGCTGCTGCATTTCGCGGCACGTTCGGCGCCCGATTGGGACGACAACTGGGCGCCCGATCTTCTCTTCATCACCATCAGCAATTCCGGGCTTGTCGCGGTCACAGTCTTCACGCGGATGCTGGGCGCGCACCTTTCGATCACCAGCCTGACGCCCGTCATGCGCATCGTCTGGGGCATGACCATCGTCTGCTTCGCCCTCGCCTCGATGCTGTATGGCGCGGCCGTGACCGGCATGAGCAACGGCTGGACGAAATGGTCGGCGCTGCTGTTCGTCGTGTTCTCCGCCTATTGCTCGCTCACCTTCGAGCTTGCCGTGGCGCGCGAGCACTTCGCGCCCAAGCGCCCGCGAAAATCCCCTGGCGAGGGCCACGAGCCATCATGAGTCAACATCTGTCGGAAATCGTCCCTGGCATGATCGCCACGGTGACGATGGGTCTTGTCGCGCTAGCGCTGATCGTTCTGTACGGGATCGCGCACTGGCATTGGCGTGCGGCTCGCGCCTACACGACCGCGATACGCCAGCTGAAACAGGAAGGGATTGACGAGGATCGTCAGGATCGACGTGCCGAGGATGAGACCCCGCGCACGCTCGGGCAGGAGATCCAGGCCGATGCCGAGATCGGCGAGGATAAAGGAGAACTCCCCGATCTGCGCGAGCCCGAACGCGATGAGCAGAGCGCCGCGCCAATCCAAACCGAACAGACGCATGAAGAGGACGGCGGCGCAGGTGCTTCCGATCAGCACGACGGCGAGCGTGAGGGCGAGAGCGGCGGGCTCGCGCCAGAGGGTGGCGGGATCGAACAGCATGCCGACCGAGACGAAGAACAGGACGGCGAAGGCATCGCGCAAAGGCAGGGACTCCTCAGCGGCGCGCTGGCTGAGCGGGGACTCGTTCAGGATCATGCCGGCGAAGAAGGCGCCGAGCGCGATGGAGACGCCAAACAGAACCGACGCCGCAAACGCGATGCCAAGGGCGACCGAAAGAACCGCAAGGCGGAAAAGCTCCTGCGATCCGGTTCCGGCGATATAGCCGAGCAGCCACGGAACCGCGCGCTTGCCGACCACGAACATCAGCGCGACGAACAGAACGAGCTTTCCAAACGTGAGCGCAAGCGACGCCGCGAGCGCGCCGGCATCGAGCGCGGCGCCGCCCTTGAGCAATCCGGCGAGCGGCGGCAGAAGGACAAGCGCAAGAACCGTCAATAGGTCCTGCACGACCAGCCAGCCGGTCGCGACACCGCCTTCGCGCGCCTCCATCAGGCCGTGCTCCTGCAGCGCGCGCATCATCACGACGGTGGAGGCGACGGAGAGCGCCAGCCCGAACACGATGCCCGCGCCGGCATTCCAGCCGAGCCAGCGCGCGACGCCGAAGCCGAGCGCAGCCGCGATCGCAACCTGCAACACCGCGCCGGGAACGACGATGCGGCGCACCGACATCAGGTCCGCGGGTGAGAAATGCAGGCCGACACCGAACATCAGCAAGATCACGCCAACATCGGCGAGCTCCAAAGTCAGGTGCTGGTCGGCGACGAAGCCCGGCGTGAACGGCCCAATGGCGATGCCGGCGAGCAGATAACCGACCAGCGGCGACAGTTTCAGCCGGTTGGCGACCGTGCCGAACACGAAGGCGAGCCCGAGCCCGAAAACCAGAATGCCGATCAGCGGAGAGTCGTGAGGCATGGCTTCTTATAGCGCCGCCGCCTCACCCTTCGACAGACTCAGAGTGAGGACTTGAGCCAGTCCCTCATGCTGAGCTTGTCGAAGCATGAGGAGAATGTGGATCACCCCATCTTCTCCATCAACGCATCGCTGAGTTCGTAATTGCCGAACACGTTCTGCACGTCGTCGAAATCGTCGAGGGTGTCGATGAGCTTGATCAGCGTCTCGCCATGGTCGTCGCTGACCGGCGTCATCGTCTTCGGCCGCCATTCGATCCTGGCCGATTGCGGCTGGCCGAGTTTCTTTTCCAGCGCGTCGCGCGCAGTGCCGTAATTGTCGAAGCTGACCAGGAATTCGTGGCCCTCGTCGCCCGATACGCATTCGTCGAAGCCCGCGTCGATCGCGGCCTCCAGCATCTCGTCGGCGCTGCCCCTCGCTTTGGGATAAACCATCACGCCCATGCGATCGAACATGAACGTCACCGAGTTTGGCTCGCCCAGCGTGCCGCCGAATTTCGAAAACGTCGAGCGCACATCGCCGCCGGTGCGGTTGCGGTTGTCGGTCAGGGTCTCGACCACCAGCGCAACGCCACCGGGGCCATAGCCCTCGTAGCGCACTTCCTCGATATTCTCGGCGCCGGCGCCGGTCGCCTTGTCGATGGCGCGCTGGATATTGTCCTTCGGCATCGACTGTTCCTTGGCCGCGATGATGGCGGCGCGCAGGCGCGGATTGTGCTCGGGATCGGGCATGCCCATCTTCGCCGCGACGGTGATTTCGCGCGTAAGCTTGGAGAACATCTTGGAGCGCACGGCGTCCACGCGCCCCTTGCGGTGCATGATGTTCTTGAACTGGGAATGACCGGCCATGGCGAGACGCGTCTCTTTATGTGTGTGATGGAGCGGCGCTGAGATAGCCGCTCGCCCTGCCCCGGTTCAAGGGCTGCGCGCCGCGCCTCCAGCAGCCGGAATGCCCGGCGCGCACGCGTGAACGTTTCGACACGGGCAATCAGCGCCTTGGACGCGCGGATCAGCGCGCGGATTTCGGCCCCTCGCGCGGCGCGCTCCGCCTTTTCCGCGGCCGTGAAGGCGCCGTGCTTGAGCGCGCGGGTATTGCCCTTCGGCGCACCCCGGCGGCGTTTCGGGATAGGCTGCATCACGACAGAGTCCGCAGCATCAATATCTGGTATGCCGCGCGGGACAGACCGCATCGACTTGTTTTCGCCAAATCGGGAGGGGGTACCCCTCCCCGCGCAGGCATTCAGGTCTGAAGTGATCGTCCGGCTATCCAAGTCCAAGGCTCCAATCTTCCGTCGGCCAGTATGGCAGATCTGGAACAAATAGGGAACAAAAATATTCTTTCGCGGATTCACCCTTGGCGCGAAGCAGCTTAGGGTGCGTTCCAACCGGAGGGTGGCTTGTCGCTCAGCACAAACGAAATTCGCGCCCGCGCGGCGGAGTTCGCGCGCGAATGGAAGGATGCCCGCTACGAAGCAGGCGAAAAGCAGACCTTCTACGACGAGTTCTTCAAGGTCTTCGGCATGAAGCGCCGCCAGGTCGCAACATTCGAAGAGCCGGTGAGGAAGCTTGGCGGCAAGCACGGCTTCATCGACCTTCTGTGGAAAGGCAACCTCCTGGTCGAGCACAAAAGCGCGGGCCGCGATCTGGCGCGCGCCAAAGAACAGGCGCTCGACTATTTCCCGAACCTCAAGCCGGAGGAATTGCCGCGCTATGTGATGGTGAGCGACTTCCAGAATTTCGAGCTTTACGATCTGGATGAGCGCAGCGAGACAAAATTCAAGCTCGAAGATTTTCCAAACCATGTCGAGGCGTTCAACTTTGTCCTAGGCAAGAAGAAGGTCGTCTTCAAGGATCAAGATCCGGTCAACATCAAGGCGTCCGAGCTTGTAGGCGCGCTGCACGACGCGCTGGAGAAATCGAACTACAAAGGCCACGACCTCGAACGTTTCCTCGTGCGCATCGTGTTCTGTCTGTTCGCGGATGACACCGGTATTTTTGAGCCTAGCGACATTCTGCTCAATTTTCTCGAAACTCACACGAAAGAGGATGGATCGGATACCGGCCCTCTG
>CAZCJI010000118.1:0-8304 GCA_964498625.1 uncultured Rhizobium sp. | reverse complement strand
TCGATCTCCTTCGCCACCGTCACGCCGTCCTTGGTCGTGCGCGGGGCGCCGAAGCTCTTCTCGATGACGACGTTGCGGCCCTTCGGGCCCAGGGTCACCTGCACTGCATCGGCGAGGATATCGACGCCGCGGAGAAGCTTCTCACGCGCGTCGGCGCCGAATTTCACGTCTTTGGCTGCCATGTTCCTAAATCTCCTGTGTATCTAGCGTGAGGCTTATTTCTTCGAAGCCTTGCGGCCTTCGAGAACGCCCATGATGTCGGACTCCTTCATGATCAGGAGTTCTTCACCGTCTACTTTCACTTCTGTGCCCGACCATTTGCCGAACAGCACGAAGTCGCCGGCTTTCACTTCCGGGGTGACGCGCTTGCCGTTGTCGTCGAGGGCGCCGGGGCCGACGGAGACGATCTCGCCTTCCTGCGGCTTCTCCTGGGCGGTGTCGGGGATAATGATGCCGCCGGGGGTCTTCTGATCCTCTTTGACGCGGCGGACGACCACACGGTCGCCGAGGGGACGGAATTTCATGCGAAACTTCTCCTGGAAAAGTCTATTGGTTCCAACGGGTTGGACATACGCGGCAGCACTCCCCGCAGGCGAGTGCCAGACGCTGGCCCGGACATAGTGCCGAGGCTTGGGATCGTCAAGGGCTGGCGGCTTCATTGTCGCAATGGAATGGACGGATAGTATCCCGCGAAACTCGGGAGGGACCACCATGCTTGCCAATCTAATGGCTGCTGCTTTCAGCAGCCTCGCCGTTCTGCCGAATGCGGCGGTTCAAACGCCTGGAACTCAGACCGGTGTGTACATGACCAGCGTGACACTGGGTGCCGTCGATCCGAACGGTGTGGTGCCAACCGTGAACGGCGTTCCCAACGCGGGGACGGCGAACTGGGATATCGCGCTTCCGTCGGCAGTCCTGCAGCAAGGCAATTCCTACAAGCTCACGCTTTCCTTTGAAGACGCGGGGTATACCGGATCGTGCGATGTGGACGTTCGCATGACGCAGAAGCAGGACGGGAAGACCGTGCTGCTGCGCGATGTCATCGGTTACAGCGGCCAGTGCGTGCCGGACATCTACATGGTATCGACGGATTTCGGCGCGATGCCCAATGCGCCCGGGCCGGTGACGCTCAGCGCGACGCTTCATTACGGCAGAGCCAAATCGGCCATCAAAGCGAAGATGCTGATTCAATAGCGATGTCGAAAGTCACCGCAGTCGTTGTCGGGCTTGCCTGTCTGCTCGCGGCCGGGCCTCACGCCGAGCCGGTGCATGTGACGCCCGTGATGGATCTCAGCCAGCAATGGGCCGGGTATTGGAACGCAAAGAATCTGAACGCGGTGATGATGCTCTACGCGCCGGAGCCGGTCTTTCACCCCACCGTCGGACCGACTTGGGAAGGCGCCATCGCGATCCGCAAAAGCTTTGCAGGCCTATTGAAAGATTTCGAACCCAATATCACGCTGCACAGTGTGCGCAGCGAGACTTCCGGCACGCTCGCCTATGATAGCGGCACCTATGATGAGACGATCGCGCGGGTAAAGGGCGGTGCGCCGATCAAAGCGCGGGGAAGTTACCTCTTCCTCTTCCAGCGCCAGAAACGCGGCGACTGGAAAATCCTCGAACAGACCTGGACGGAGCGCGAGCCGGTCAAATTCTGATGTCGATGGCTTTCGTGCGATTGCCGTTCAGGATTTTCGCGAGCGCCGCTATAGTCTCGCCCGTCGGGCAAAGTAATTGAGAGGAATGTAGATGAAAGCCATTTTGAAGGCATCGGTTGGGTTCGCGGCAATTCTGATCACGAATGGATCGTTGGCCGAAGCGCCGGGTAAACCCAAGGATCTCGGCGTATTGCCGACCGTCATCGCGGCGGGCGTTATCGATCCCAATGGCAAGGTGCCCGCGATCAACGGCGTTCCGGGTTCAGGAATCGACAATCTCGATATCGCCTTCCCGCAGGTGGTTTTGGTGCACGGCCAGTTCTACACCTACGTATTTGGCACCCAGAACACGACATACAATGGCACCTGCAGCTGGTCGTTCACGCTGAAGCAGGGGAAAAAGACTCTCGACTCCGGGACGCTTGAAAAAAGCCATGCCTGCACACCGGGCCAGTACTACGCGTGGCTTCTGAACGGGAAAGCGATTCCGAATTCGCCCGGGCTTGCGACGCTCACGGGCACGGTCAGCTTTGGCGGCGATAAGGCGACGCTCAGCGTGACGGTGCGCATCGTTTAGTCCGCTCCGTCTGTGCTAGACAGCGCGGATGGCATTCACCAACGCGCTTATGGAACGGCTTGGGATTTCGGTCCCGATCATTCAGGCACCGATGCTGGGCGCCAGCGACGCGGCATTGGTGCGCGCGGCGGGTGCTGCCGGCGCGCTCGGGACTCTCGCCGCAGGTGCTTTGCCACCGGACGTCATCGCGCGAGAAACCGCAAACCTAAAGAAAGAGGGAAAACCGTTCGGCGCAAATTTGTTGGTTGTTCCGAAGGCTGAACCGGATCCGCAAACGGTCGAACGCGCAGTGGCGCGTCTTGCATCCTGGCGGCGGCACTACGGGCTGCCGGAAGACTTCCGGCCCAATCGCTGGAGCGAAGACTTCCGCTCGCAGCTCGATGCGCTGATCCCTTCGGCGCCGCCGGTCGTCTCATTCGCCTTCGATCTGATCCCGCGTGACGACATTGCTGCCTTCAAGGAACGCGGCGTCTTCGTCATGGGAACGGCGACCGATGTGCGCGAAGCGCGCGCCTGGGCGGAGGCCGGCGCCGATGCGATCATCGCGCAGGGCTACGAGGCCGGTGGTCATCACGGCGCATTTCTCTCTGATGGTAACGAGGCGGCAATCGGCACCTTCGCGCTTGTGCCGGCCATCAAGTCGGCGGTCGGTCTGCCGGTAATCGCGGCTGGCGGGATCATGGATGGCGCAGGCATTGCGGCTGCCCTGATGCTGGGCGCCGATGCGGTGCAGATGGGAACGGCTTTTCTCCTGACGCCAGAGGCGACGACCTCCGCGCCGTGGCGCCGGTCGCTCAAAAACGCCGGTGACGATGCCACGCGACTGACGCGTGTCTATTCCGGACGCTACGCACGCGGCATCGAGAACCGGTTCCTTCGCGAACTGCGCGCGGAAGAGAAAGATATTCCCGCTTATCCGATCCAGAACGCATTGACTCAGGAACTGCGCGCCGCCGCAGCCAAGGCTGGTTCGGCGGATGTGCTGTCATTGTGGGCAGGCCAGGGCGTCGGCGCGATCCGCGAGATGCCGGCCGCCGATCTTGTCGCAACGCTATGGGAAGAAACGCGCGCAGCAATGCGTGCGATGGCGGCGCGGTTCGATTCTTGACTTGTGTGGGGCCGGACGCGCGGTTAGAGCCTTGGGCTCCCGCTATTCAAAGGTTCTTCATGTCCATTCCCGAAGGCTTTGCGCCGCTCAAGCTCAATATGGGTTTTGTCGCCACCAACGGCCCGCTCTATGGGAAGTGGGCGGAGACACACCTGCTGCTCGGCTTTCGAGTCGAGCAGCGTCATTGCAATCCCGGCATGGTGGCGCATGGCGGAATGATGGCGACCTTCGCCGATATGCTGCTCCCGCTGGCTTCGCGTCTGCAGAGCAAGACGGATATGGGATTTCTTCCGACCATCAATCTCTCCTGCGATTTTCTGGCGCCCGCCAAGCTCGGCGCCTGGGTCGAAGGCCGTGCAGAGGTCGTGCGCATGACACGCAATCTGCTGTTCGCCCAGGGAACCGCGGCCGCCGATGGTGAGACATGCCTGCGTGCCAATGGAATCTTCAGGATCACGCAGGTGCCGCCGAATTCCGGCCTGCCGGATTTTTCGGTAAAGTCGCTGTTCGATTTCAAGGACTGACGCGATGTCCGATCTGCCCGCGATCCCGGAAGAACCGAAGAAAGTGGAGGGTGAAATCCTGCCGCCGGGCACGATGCCGGCCCAGGATCCCCGCTGGAAATTCATTCGCGACGTAGCGGTGTTCGAACTCAAGCTCACGATCAACAACATCCACAATTTCTTCCAGGTGCCGCTGACCCTCGGGGTCGCGCTGTTCGATCTGATCTTCAAGCATGGCGAGGAAGGCTCGCGCTTCTACTGGCTGGTGGAGCAGGGGCGGACGATCGACGATCACATCGACATCTACAGCATCATCGAGCACCGCGAGCGCGGACTGAACAAGGACTTCACCGTCGATTCCGTTCTCAAGCGTGTCGAGGACGTAATCGTGCGCGAGTACGAGAAGGGCGGCACCGCGGCGAGCGTCAAGAACGCGATCGACCGCATCTTCGACGACATGCAGTCCCGCACCGCGCCGGCGTCGAAGAAAGCGGCCGAAGCCGCGGATAAGGCAGCAGAAGCGGTGCGCGAAGCCGCCGAGAGGTTTCGTTCGAAGACAGGCAGCGGCAATGACGAGCCGCCGCCATCGACTTAAGCGTTCAGGAAGCCTTCGAGCACGTTGACCGTGTTCAGACCGAGCTTCTCGACGTTGTAGCCGCCTTCGAACACGAACAGTGTTGGCAGTTTGAACTGCGCGATCGCGTGGCCGAGATGCAGATAATCGTCGCTGCGCAGGCGGAAACGCGCGATCGGATCGTCGATGAAGGTGTCGAGGCCGAGCGAGACCAGAAGCACATCCGGACCGAATCCCTCGATCTTCCTGCGCGCGGCGTCGAACGCGACTGAATAGTGCGGCCAATCGGTGCCTGCGGGTAGCGGCAGGTTCAGATTTCTCTCCTCACCCGCGCCAGCACCATGTTCATCGGCAAAACCCAGGAAGTGCGGAAACGCATAGTTCGGGTCGGCGTGTATCGAACAGAAGAACACATCGGCGCGATTGTAGAAGATCGCCTGCGTGCCGTTGCCGTGATGATAGTCGACGTCGAGGATTGCGGGCCGCATTCCAGCGTCGGCGAATGATTGCGCCGCAATGGCGATGTTGTTGAGATAGCAGAACCCGCCGAACACATCGGCTGCCGCGTGATGGCCTGGCGGCCGCGTTAGCGCGAATGCGCTCCTGTCGCCGTCGCGGATTGCTTGTGCTGCCGATAGCGCCACGTTCACAGCCGCGCGCGAAGCTTCCCAGGTGCCGTTCAGGATCGGCGTGCCCGCATCGAAGACAAATGTGCCGAGGCGACTTTCGATATCCGGCGCGCGGCGCGCCTGCATTCCGGGCGCAGGCCAGCGGGATGGAAGCGCCGCATGTGCGTCTTTGCCATACGCTTTCTGCCACTCGGCGAAGGCTTCGCCCAGGAAACCCACCATCGCCGGATCGTGGACGCGCAGCACAGGCTCTATGCCGAACTCGGACGGCGCGAGGATGGGGCCGAGCTTGCGTTCCTCCAGCCGCGCGCGCACCGCTTCGGCACGTGCCGGCATCTCGACCGCGGGCGTCAGCCGTCCGGCTTCGAATTCCTCCGTCGGCACATGACCCAGATGCGCGGGCGAATAGAATGATTTCATTCAGCCAGCTTGAAGCATGATCGCGCCTGCCGCAATCGCGATGGCGGCGAGCCATCGCCGCGCGGTCATGTGTTCGCCGAGGAAGCTCATCGCCAGCACGGTTCCGAACAGCACGCTGGTCTCGCGCAAGGCCGCAAGCTGCGCCGTCGCGCCGAAGCGATAGGCGAGCATCGCGGAACCATAGGTCGTTATCGACAACATGCCGAGTACGATTCCGAGTTTCCACTGCCGCCGCGCTTCGATCACCACCGCGCGGCCGCGGATGCCGGGCGCGGTGATGAGCACGCATAATCCGTGCGCCACGAAGAACCAAAGAACATATGTGAAGGGCTCCGGAACGGCGCGCACGCCGCTGGCGTCGATCAGCGTGTAGCAGCCGATGGTGAGGCCCGTGCCGAGGGCGTAGAGCAATCCCTCCTTTGCGCCGGCGCTTGCGCGATGTGAGATCCCGATTGCAATCACACCGACACACACCAAGACAATTCCGGCCAATTCGATCGGTGGCGGCTGCTCATGCAGCAGCAGAATCGCGCCAAGCGCCGTGAACAAGGGACCAGTCCCGCGCGCAACCGGATAGACGGCGGAGAACGCCGCGCTCTCGTAGGATTTCACCAGCAGCAGTTCGTATATCGCGTGCACCAAAGCGGTCCCGCACAGAAACCAGATCGCACGCCCGTGGGGGAGCGGTACGAAGAACAAAGCCGGCGTGACGAAGAGCGCGGAAAACACGCCGATCAGAAGGCGCATCGCATATTTGTTCTCCGCGCGCTTCGTCAGGATGTTGACGATGGCGTGCACGACGGCGGAGAGCAGGATCAGGAAAAGCGCTGTGGTCACGAACGGGAACGAAACGATTGCATCGCAACTTCGTTATCACAGGAAGGCGCTTTTAACAGGGTAAAACCACCGCGAAGAACGAACCGAAGCAGGATTTGAGGGAAGGTTTGACGACATCGGGCTGAACCCACTGGATTGCAGGGCCGGTTTCCGCGCAAACTGAAAAGGCAAAGCGCGGGGATAAGTCTTGCTCAACGAAAATCTGATCGGAATCCCTGGCGGCCGCTGGAAACTTCAGACGCCCGCCCTTGTCGTCGATCTTGACGCTCTCGAACGCAATATCGCCCGCATGGCGGACCATGCGAAGCGTCACGGCATCGCTTTGCGTCCTCACGCCAAGACTCACAAATCCGCCGAGATTGCGAAACGCCAGATAGCGGCTGGCGCGCTTGGTGTGTGCTGCGCAAAGCTCGGTGAAGCGGAATCGCTCGCGAACGCCGGCGTCGAATCCATCCTGATCACATCGCCGGTTGTCACCGTGGGCGGCATCGCGCGGTTGATGGCGTTGAACGCGCGCATGAAGGAGTTGATTGCAACATGCGACAACATCGAGATCGCGACACGGCTGAATGCGGCGTCAGGCGAAAGCGGGAAGAAACTCAGGATATTTGTCGACATCGATCCCGGCATGGGTCGCACTGGCATTCGGCCCGACAAGGCGTTGCCGCTGGTGGAATACGTCGCTGCCGCACCGAATCTCGAATATGCGGGCCTGCAATGCTACGCGGGTCAGGTGCAGCACATGGAGCCGCCCAACGAACGGCGCGACGCTTCGCTTTCTGCGCTCAAGGAATTGGCAGGGTTACGCGATGCTCTCAAGGCCACGGGTCTCGCACCGCAGATCCTCTCCGGCGGCGGTACGGGGACTTTCGACATCGATCCGGACGCGCGCACGCTGACCGAATTGCAGGTCGGCTCCTACGTTTTCATGGATCGTCAGTACAATGACGTTTGGACCAAGCCGGGCGACCGTCCGCCGTTCGAGACATCGCTGTTCGTGCAGACCACGGTCATCAGCGCCAATCGCACCGGCCTTGTGACCACTGATGCCGGTCTCAAATCCTTTGCGACCGACGACGGCGTCCCGGTGATCGCGCATGGTGCGCCCCCGGGTGCCGCCTATTTCTTCTTCGGCGACGAGCAGGGCGGTGTGATCTATTCCGAAGAGACGGGGAAACTTCGTTGGGGTGACGCGCTCGCCTGCGTGGTCCCGCATTGCGATCCGACCGTGAACCTTTATGACTGCTACCATGCGGTGCGTGGCGACACGCTGGAGACTATCTGGCCGGTCGATGGGCGGGGCAAATCCGCCTGATTCCCGCCTTATTTGAAGGCGGAACCTGACAACTCCGTTCATGCAGGGTTCAGCCGGGAAACGCGATTATGCGTTCCGAAGGTGAGGGCATGAAATTCAAACGGAGTAGACCATGAAGAAAATCGCGAAACTTGCACTGGGTGCGCTGATGCTGGCCGGTACGGCGGCAACGGTGGCATCCACCCCGGCCAACGCCGGTGTCTCGGTCGGTATCGGCGTCGGCGTGCCGGGCCCGTATTACGGTTATGGCGGATGGTGCCGCTGGCACCCGAACCGCTGCGCCGGATACTACGGCTACTATGGCGACCCGTACTATGACGATTCCTATTATACCGGTCCGGTCTTTATCGATGGCGTGTGGTTCAACGGACCGCTGCGCTGGCGTTCATGGGGCGGCGGCCGTCAGTTCTGGTGGCACGGTGGCTGGCACACCGGCACCGGCTGGCACACCAATGGCTTCCACGGCGGTGGCTGGGGTGGTCACGGCTGGAACGGAGGACATGGCGGGGACCTCGGTCATCCCGGCGGCTTCGGCGGACATGGCTTTGGCGGACATGGCGAGGATATTGGTCATCCCGGCTTCGGCAGCCACAGCGGTTTCAGTGGTCACGGCATGGTTGGTCACCCCGGTGGCTTCGGGGGCGGCCACGGCTCGATCAGTCACTTCGGCGGTCACCGCTAAC
>CAZCJI010000117.1:0-8310 GCA_964498625.1 uncultured Rhizobium sp. | reverse complement strand
CTATGGCGGCGCAACGCTCAGCCAGGACATCTATGAGCGCATCCAGGCGCTCTCGATAGCGGCGACCGGCCAGCGCATTCCGCTGACCACGATGTATGGCGCGACAGAGACGCAGGGCATCACCGTGGTGCATTGGCTGACGGAGCGCGTTGGTCTGATCGGTCTGCCGCTGCCCGGCATCACGCTGAAACTGGTTCCCAACGGCACGAAGCTGGAAGTCCGCGTGAAGGGGCCGACAGTGACGCCGGGCTATCATGGCCGGGACGATCTCACCAGGGCCGCGTTCGATGACGAAGGGTATTATTCCCTCGGTGATGCCGCGCGCTTTATCGATGAGAACGATCCGACGAAGGGTCTCGTTTTCGACGGCCGCGTGACGGAAGACTTCAAGCTGGACAGCGGCACATGGGTCAGCGTCGGCACCTTGCGTGCTCAGGCCGTCGCCGCAGCATCTCCACTGGTCTTCGACTGCGTGGTCTGCGGCCAGGACAAGCCCTTTGTCGCGTTGCTTGCGTGGCCGAACATGCAGGCCGCGATCCAGTTCACGGGCAAAAACAGCATCGAGGACGTGCTTGCCGATCCCAAATTACGAGATGCAATCCGCGACAAGTTTGCCGCGCACAACAAATCGCAAACGGGGACATCGTCGCGCGTGAAGCGCGTGTTGCTGATGGCCGAGCCGCCGTCCGTCGATGGCCACGAGATCACCGACAAGGGTTATGTGAACCAGCGCGCGACGCTCGAACGCCGCAGCGTATTGGTCGACAGGCTCTACGCCGGTGGACCGGAGGTGATCGAAATTCCGTAGCGGCAAACTGCCTTAACGGAATACTTACCTTGTTTTGTTTGAATGGCGCCATTCGGGCTTTAGGGGGCCATTCATGCAGCTCAATGCGGACGATATGTGCCGTCTCGCGGCCGATCTTGCGGCCGAGCATGGTCACGCTGCGCTCGACTATGCGCATCGCGCCGTCATCTCGTTCGAGTCCGAAGGCGAACCCGACCGCGCGCGGTTCTGGTTCATGCTGTCTGTCTTCCTCGACGACATCATGCTGCGGCGTCTCGACCCCGAAGAGCCGATCACCCTGCACTGACTTGCGCGCCGCGCGACGTTGCGTCCACACTCGCCCAGTAAAGCGAGATTAAGGACGCTCATGCCGCTCGATCCTTTGGTAAAGGGTTTTCTGGACCAGATGGCGATGATGCCGGGTCCGAAGATGTTCGATCTGCCGCCCGCTCAGGGCCGCGAAATGTTCGTGGCCATGATGCAGATGATCGGGCCCAAGGACGTTCCCATAGGCAAGGTGGAAAACCTGAAAGCGCCGGGACCGAATGGCGAGATTCCGCTGCGCGTCTACACGCCGGTTGCGGCAGGTGCCGAAGCGCTGCCGGTCCTGGTCTATTTTCATGGGGGCGGCTTTGTGATCGGCGATCTGGAGACGCATGACGGGCTTTGCCGCCAGTTCGCGAACGAGGGCGGGTTTCGCGTGATCGCGGTCGATTATCGCCGCGCGCCGGAGAACAAATTTCCGGCCGCGCTCGACGATGCATTTGCGGCCGTGCAATGGATCGAGGCACATGCATCCGAACTCGGCGTGGATGCGAACCGGATTGCCGTGGGCGGCGACAGCGCTGGCGGTGCGCTCGCAGCGGAAGTCGCGCAGCTCGCCAAAACGAAAGGCGCGCCGAAGATCGCATTTCAGCTTCTGATGTTTCCGGTCACGCAGATCGGTAAGGAAACATCGTCGCTGCGCGAATTTGCGATAGGCTATTTTCTCGACAAGCCGACGATCGACTGGTTTTTCAGCCAGTATATTCCTGCGGGCACCGATACGAACGACACTCGGGTCTCGCCGCTCAATGCCGCGGACTTCAAGGCGCTCCCACCAGCCTATGTGATGCTTGGCGGATTCGATCCTTTGCACGATGAAGGCCTTGCCTATGCGAAGAAATTGCAGGACGCCGGCGTGAAGGTGGAAATCGCCGACTACGCCAGCATGGTGCATTGTTTCATCTATATGCAGGCAGTCCTGCCGCAAGCCGCTGGCGCCGTGACTGCCGCAGCCAAGGCGGTGCGTGCCGGTCTTGGAGGAAAATAGTGGCGCTCGACCTCAACGTCCGCACCCTTCTGGAGCAGATGAAGGCCGCGGCGCTTCCGAAGATCTGGGAGCTTCCGCCGCCGGCTGCGCGCGCCGCAATGCGCACGCGGCTGTTGCAGGGCAAGGAAGCACCGATCGGAAAGTCGGAAGACCGCAAGATTCCCGGCCTTGCCGGTGAGATGGCTGTTCGAATCTACACGCCGCTGGATGCGAAAGCTGATGTGCTGCCGGGCCTGGTATTCTTCCACGGCGGCGGCTTCGTGATCGGTGATCTCGAAACGCATGACGATCTTTGCCGCTGCCTCGCGAACCAGAGTGGCTGCCGGGTGGTTTCGGTGGATTACCGTCTCGCGCCGGAACATCCGTTCCCGGCGGCGGTGGACGACTGTTATGCGGCGACAAAATATGTCGCAGATCATCCGGCGGAATTCGGTATTCGCGGACCCATCGCGGTTGGTGGCGATAGTGCCGGAGGCAATCTTGCCGCGGTCGTCGCAATGCTCGCCAAGACCCAGGGGCCCGCGATTGCATTTCAGCTCCTGATCTATCCTGTGACGCAGCTCGGTGGTCCCGACATGCCGTCGATGGAAGAGAACGCGAAGGGATATTTTCTGGAGCGCGAGTCCATGCAGTGGTTCACGCGAATGTATTGCCCCGACCCGGCGCTTCATGGCGATCCACGCCTGTCGCCGCTGCGTGCTTCGGATGTGTCGGGACTACCGCCGGCCTATGTCGTGACTGCCGGGTTCGATCCGTTGCGAGACGAAGGCAAGGCCTATGCCGACAAACTCGATGCTGCCGGCGTGCCGGTCACCTATGTGAACTATCCCGGCATGATCCACGGTTTCTTCAGCCTGCGGGGTGTCATACCTAAGGCGCGCGAAGCGATCGCAGCGGCCGCCGCGGCCGTGCACGCCGGGCTTACTTTGGAATAAGCTTTCCGGGGTTGAGAATTCCTTTGGGGTCGAGCGCGTGTTTGATCGCGCGTAGCACATCGATCCCCAGCGTGCCCTTTTCCCGTGCGATCCATGGCAGATGATCTTCGCCGACGCCGTGGTGATGGCTGATTGTACCGCCGTTCGTGACAATGGCCTCCGAAGCGGCATTCTTGATCGTTTGCCACTGCGGGAGTTCGGAATCGAGCATGCGCGGAAAGAGATAGGTGAAGTAGAGGCTCGCACCGTCCGGATAGGAATGGCTGATATGCGACATCACGATGCCATGTGCGCCGGGGCGAGGCGCAGCCTCGCGCATGGCAGTGTCGAGCGCGGTACGAACGGCCTGATGAAGCGGGCCGATCTTCGACCAGCTTGTCGCGGTTTCCAGCGTATCCACCCCGATGGCGCGATCCATCATCGGCGCGCGCAGATAGGGTCCGTGGAACCGGCCTTCCAGCCAGCGTTTGCCCTGGCCTTTGCCCAACGTCATAGCGCCGAATCTTTTGGCGATGGTGGCGAAATTCTGCTGCGAGGAGGCGACGGTCTGCGCCTCGCCTTCAAACCCGGCAATCAGCGCGCACGCGTTCGCATCGAACCCGCGCGATTTGAGAACCCAATCGGCGATCTGATCCTTGAATCCGCGCTTCTTACCGAGTGTCCCGAACGCGCGATAGAACCGCGTCTCATCGGCGTCGGATAGGCGAAGCATTGTTGCCGGGAGCTCGTCCTGAACGGCGGTACGGATCGCCGCCGCGCCGCTCGCGAAATCGCGAAACAGATAACCGCGATAGTCGCTGGCGGCGGGTACGGCGCGTATGCGCACCGTCGCTTCCGTGACAATGCCAAAGGCGCCTTCGGAGCCAAGCACAATATCATTCAGTTGTGGGCCCGCCGATGACGCGGGAAAGCTGTTGGTGTCGAGCAGCCCCCTTGGAGTCGCGAGTTTCGCACTGACGAGCCAGTCTTCCGCGCGGCCGTAGCGGTTCGATCCCTGTCCCGCGCCGCGATGTGCGATCCAGCCACCCAGCGTCGAGAACTCGAACGATTGCGGATAGTGGCCAAGCGTCATGCCCTTCGCCTGTAGCGCGGTCTCGAGCGCGGGACCGTATATGCCCGCTTCGGCGGTTGCGGTCTGGGATATCGCGTCGATGTCGATCACGCGCTCCATGCCGGAGAGATCGAGCGTCACCACTGCGGAGAAATCCCCGCGATTTGCGGTCACGGCACCGACGACGCTCGTACCACCGCCGTAAGGCACGACAGGAATATCGTTCTCCGCCGCGAAAGCGAGCAGCGTGACGATCTCGTCGGTGCCGCGCGGATACAGCACTGCGTCCGGAGCCGACGAAAGGTCGCCAGCACGCAGCCGGATCAGATCATGATAGGAACGCCCGAGCGCGTGAAACACGCGTTCGTAATTGTCGTCGCGCACGCGATCCTGACCGAGCATATCCACGAGCTTGGCGCGGGTTTCCGCCGGAAGCCGCGATCCGGGCAGCGTGACATCCTTGAGGTCGCGCGCGGGTGTTGCCAACAAAGACGGCATGCCGAGTTCGGCTGCCAGCCATGACCACACTTCTTCGCGGCCAGCGAGCGCGTCCTTGTGCGCGCTCCAGCCCCAGCCGTTCCAGCTGATTTTACCGCGGTCGATACTCATCCCCCGCCCCTTGGGATTAGCATCGCAGATTGAGCGCTTTCGGCAAAATCTCGAAGGTGGCGGGAAGGCGGCCAGCGCTTTCGCCATCGGTCTCGATCAGCACGGGTTTGCCGCGGGTCTCCGCGACCGGCACGGCGACGACCTTCCGGCCGCGCCACACGCGCACATAGGGCTTTTCGATATGTTCGCCGGTGTAGAGCAGTTTCATGTCGGCCATCGCTTGCCCCTTCGGGGCGGTACCGAGGATCACGATGTCGAACAGCCCATCATCGACGGCGGCGCTTGGCGCGACCTGCATGCCGCCGCCGAAGAAGCGGCCATTGGCGATGGCAACGGTCGAAATGGGTGCGATCTCATCATATTCGCCGTCTATCATGATGCGCACGACGCGATTGCGGTAAGTCAGAAGATCGACGGCGCTGTGGAATGCGAACGTGAACTTTCCGCCGAACAGTTTGGCGATGCGCGCACGGTTCACCGAGTCCACGACCATCCCCGACATCCCAAACGAAGCGATATTGGCAAAATAGCGGATCTGCGGTTCACCAGTTTGGGTGAGGCAGGAAAGCCTGCCGACATCGATGGCACGCACGGGTGCCGTTTTCAGATGCGCGATAGCCGCATCGGCGCCGGATTCCAAGCCGAAGCTCTTGCGGAAGTCGCCGCCCGTCCCGCTGGTCACGTAAGCAAACACGGCATCCGGCGATATCTGACCGTTGATATCGAAGAAACCGTTGACCGCTTCGTTAATCGTGCCGTCGCCGCCAACCGCCACGATCTCGTGGTGGCCCTCCCGCAGCGCGTTGCGCACAAGCTGCGTCGCTTCGCGGCGCATGCGCGTGAAGGCCACCGACATGTGCGGGTAGATTTTGGACAACTCGCGTTCGATCGCGCGCCATTCGCGTTTGGTGCGGCCGTTGCCGGAGCGCGGATTGACGACCACAAAGGCGCTCATGCGGCTTCTCGCGTGTGATACCAAGGCGCAATCGACGCAATCTCGCGTGCGCGGCGGTCTTCATTCCAGCCTAGTTCGCTCGCCATGAGCTGCGATACGGCATCGAGCGTCTCGCGTATTGGCGCGCCGAGCTGGCCAATTCCTGTGCGGCGCATGACGACGTCTTCCAACGTCAACGCCATTTCCTGGCGCACGGCAAAAAGAACCTGCGCGCCGATATCGCCAGTCTTTGCGATGGGGGAGAGAAGCTCCAGACGATTGCCGGCCTCGGCGAACATCTCCGGCAAGCGTGCGCCATAAAGCTGTGCGAGATGGGAGAGGCTCGGAAGAGCCTGCTGCTTCTTGACGAAATCGCCGAAGCGTCCGACCCGGCCTCCCGGCAATAGGGCCGTCGCGGTTTCACAGGAACGAGTTCTCGCGCCGAGTCTCGCAGACAGCGCGTCCACGACCGACTGAGCGAGATCGCGCGATGTCGTCCATTTGCCGCCGATGGCCGAGAACAATCCGTCGAGCCCATCGTCTTTGCCATGATCGACCAGTTCTGCGCGCCGGCTTGTGCCATAGGTATCGCCGGAGCCGTCGTCCACCAGCGGACGCAGACCTGCGTAGAAATATTCGACGTTGCCCCAACCGAGTTTCGCGGAGGGCAGATGATTGTTGATGAAAGCAAAGAACGTCGAGATATCGCTTTCGCTGACACCGAGCGCATCGGGATCGCCGGAGAACGCGGTGTCTGTGGTTCCGAGCAATGTATGTCCACGCCAAGGCAATACAAAAAAATGGCCATGCGCTGTTGCAACCGTCAATGCAGCTCGCTTCGTCAATGCCGGGACGAGAACGTGAATGCCTTTCGAGCGCAACAATTTGTGCGTGGCAGGCTTGGCAAGTGCGTGTTCCAGAAAGATATCGGCCCACGGACCGGCCGCGACCAACGTCGTTTTCGCGCGGATATCGAATGACGCGCCGGTCGCTGCGTCGCGCGCGGCGCAGCCTTCGACTTTGTTGTTGCGCAGAAGGAGCCGCGTTGCTTCGACGTAATTGGCGAGGGCTGCACCGTGCAGATCGGCGTCTATCAGACACTCGAGCGCCAGCCGCTCCGGCGAATACATCTGCGCGTCGTAGTACTGGAAGGCGCCTTCGAAGTTGGGCCCGTCCAAAACAGGTTCGCGCGCCAAGGCTTCTTTCGCGCTTAGCCAGGAGTGGCGAGGCAGTCGTTGTGCCGGGTCGTCGAGCCGGCCGCGGTCGAAAGAGAGCAGGTCATATAGAGTGAGCCCGGCGCTTAGTGTCGCGCGCGCCTTGAAGCCGGCACCGTAGAGCGGCACAAGGAAGGGCAGGGGGTGAACGAGGTGTGGCGCGATGCGCTGCCAGACTCGTCGCTCGCGCAACGACTCGCGCACCAGCCCGAGTTCGAAATTGCGCAGATAGCGCAGCCCGCCGTGAACGAGCTTGGAATTGTGCGCGCTGGTCGCGTTCGCGAAATCGTTCCGTTCGATCAGCGCAACCGTCAGCCCGCGCAAGCTCGCGTCGCGCGCCACGCAAGCCCCGGTCACCCCGCCGCCGATGATCAGGATATCGAAGGTTTCGTTGGTGAGGCGGTCTGTGGCGCGGCGCATAATCGGCGAAAGAATCCCGGTTCCGGCCCAACTGACATCTTGTCAACTGGTGCCGCAAGCCTGCTAAGCTGCTGGCAGAGCAATATTTGGCCAAAACAATATTGGGGAGGACGCCATGCCGCAAATCCGCGCCAACGGGATCGATATCGAATATGAGAGTTTCGGGCGCGACGGCGATCCGGTGATCCTTCTGATCATGGGCTTCGCGGCCCAGATGACGATGTGGCCCACGGCACTGTGCGAGCAACTCGCGGCCAAAGGCTTCCGGGTTATCCGGTTCGACAATCGCGATATCGGGCTTTCGACTCATCTCAGCCATTTGCCCGCGCCGAACGCGCAGGAGCTGGTGGCCAGATTGATGAGCGGTCAGCCGGTTGAAGTTCCCTATCAGCTCGACGACATGGCGAAGGATGCGGCCGAACTTCTAAAGGCTCTCGGCATAAAGTCGGCGCATATCATTGGCGCCTCGATGGGCGGAATGATCGCTCAACTTGTGGCGATCAACCATCCCGACGTGACCAGGAGTCTTATTTCGGTGATGTCCACGACGGCGCGGCGCGATCTTCCCCCCGCGAAGCCGGAAGCGATGGCCGCGCTGATGGCGCAACCTGCGAGCGATAGCCGCGAAGACCGCATCAAGACCGGACTCAACGTCATTAGGGTGCTCGGCAGTCCAGGTTATCCCGGAACCGAAGAGGAGATGTTGGCAGCAGTCAGCGCTGCGGTGGATCGTGCGCCCTACGACCCGGCGGGCGTCGCACGTCAGCTGGGTGCGATCGTTGCCGCGCAGCCGCGCAATGAAAAGCTGGCCACGCTGCGCGTGCCCGCAATGGTTCTGCACGGCGCCGACGATCCGATCATTCCGGTCGAGGCGGGCCGGGATACCGCTGCGAGTATTCCCGGCGCCGAACTCGTGATCGTGCCGGGCATGGCACATGATTTCACCAATGCGCTGCTGCCGGTCTATCTCAAGCGGTTCAGCGAGTTTGTGATGAGCGTCGAACAGAAGGCGAAAGCGGCATGACACAGATCCGCGCCAACGGCATCA